>DAOPZB010000115.1:0-4393 GCA_035353195.1 Methanothrix sp.
GGCCCAGCAGGGTGTCGACCCCACCCTGGCCACCAGGATTGCCTTTGGCACTTCTCTGGCCGTGGTCCTTCCCACCGCCCTATCCGGATGCCGCGGCCACTCCTGCCGGGGCGTAGTCCTCTGGAGGCCGGGAATCATCATGGGCCTCTCCGGGCTGGCCGGAGCCTTTCTGGGGGGCAGCATCGCCTCTCACGCTCCGGGCGAGCTTCTGAAAATGCTCTTCGGCTCAGTGGTGCTGCTGGGTGCTCTGAGGATGCTCTTTGCCTCCGACCTGCTGCCCCGGCAGAGCCCGAAATCGCCAGCATCGGAGCCCATCCGCCAGTACGTCCTCTGGGGATTTGCAGTGGGAATAGTATCCGGACTGACAGGCATCGGCGGAGGGGTGATTCTCGTTCCCGCCATGGTGGTCGCAATGGGCTTCGGCATGTTTCAGGCCATCGGCACTTCGTCGCTGGCCATCGCCTTCAACGCCCTGGGAGGCGTCTTTGCCTATGCCTACAACGGCTGGGGCGTGCCCGGGCTTCCGCCTTACAGCGTGGGCTACATCGACCTGCTGCAATTCGCCCTCCTGGCAGCAGCTAGCATCTTCTCCGCCCGGTGGGGGGTAAGGGCCGCCCACCGGCTGCCGGCGGAGAGGCTGAAGCAGATCTTTGTGCTGCTCATGATCTACATCGGGCTGAATATGATTGGGGTCCTGGGATGGGTGGGTCTAATAACAAAATCTGTATCGATCTGAGATCAGCATAATGTTTATGGTAAAGAAAGTCATAACCTCGTGAATATGCGAGACGTCCCTGGCCTTCAAAGGTGGAGGAGCAATCAAGGCCTTCATGCGCCGGAAGGTGCTATCTCATTCTGCGGAATCATGATACGATGTGTAGAGCGTGAAGGTGGGCTACGAGATCAGCTTCATAAGCCACTTCAGAATACTGAAGCCCACGAGAACGCTGTAGGTGATTCAAGCGGATATTGTGGCACTGGGAAGTAGATGAAAGAGATGCTTAATCTATTTTGATCGATATAAGAGGGATTATCATCACTACACAACGTTATTCCGTTACTCAATTGCCAATTAAGAATCTGTTTGCATGGATTGATTCTGGCGAAATTGCCATACCGGAGATTCAGAGACCATTCGTCTGGGATGCGGTAAAGGTCCGCCAGATGCTGGATTCTTTATTCAGGGGATATCCTGTCGGGTATTTGATTGCATGGCGCAATCCAAATGTGAAACTAAAGGATGGGACAACTTCCACTGGTAAGCACATAATTATCGATGGACAACAGCGTGTTACTGCGCTCATGGCAGCCATACTCGGAGAAGAAGTAGTAAATAAAGACTATAAAAAGATCCGTATTCGGATTGGCTTTCATCCTGTCAAGCAGCAATTCGAGGTATCAAATCCCGCAATCGAAAAAGATGCCTCGTGGTTATCGGATATATCGAAAGTCTTTGATCCGAGAACGAAGCTATTCAACTTGGTCGCTGATTACTGCAAGAAGAATCCGAACTCGAAAGATGATGAAATATTTTACAGCATTGAATCATTGCGTGGAATACTCAACAATCAAATTGGACTTATCGATTTGGCTTCAGACTTGGATATTGAAACTGTGACTGAGATATTCATTCGCGTCAACTCAGCAGGAGTGGCACTAAGCCAGGCAGATTTTGCCATGTCAAAGATAGCTGTCAATGAAACCTATGATGGAAATATGCTGAGAAAGGCAATCGACTATTTCTGCCATTTGGCCATAACACCAGAGTTTTACAAGGACTTGCAGAATGACAAGACATTTGCAGAAAGCGAATTCTTTCGTCAAATGTCATGGCTCCGCAGCGAGAACGATGACCTTTATGATCCGTCATATACCGATATGCTAAGGGTGGCATTTACCACAGAATTTCAGCGTGGTCGTCTAGAGGACCTCGTAGCATTGCTATCTGGGCGCAATTTTGAGACCAAACAATATGAAGAGGCTATAGTCGAGGACTCATTTAACCGATTGAAGAAGGGAATCAATCAATTCATGAATGAGACCAATTTCAAGCGCTTCCTCATGATCATCCGCTCAGCGGGTTTTGTCAACGCATCAATGATCCGATCTCAGAATTCCTTAAACTTTGCTTACATACTCTATCTGACCTTACGCAATCAGGGGATTCCCAATGCCGATATTGGGCACCAGGTACGGCGTTGGTTCGTCATGGCTATGCTTACAGGACGGTATTCGTCCTCTCCTGAATCGACTTTCGACCAGGATATCAAGCAGATATATGACATAGGGATTAAGAATTATGCGGATATCCTCATTCGAAGCGAGCTTTCTGATGCATTTTGGGATTCTGCATTGCCTCAAGCTTTGAATACTTCGGTGGCCTCAAGTCCTTACTTCCGCCTGTTCGAAGCTGCACAGATAAAGATGAACGATCTGGGATTTCTGTCTTCGGATATCACTGTAAAAGATCTGATTGAAGTACAATCTGATGTGCATCACATTTTCCCAAGAGAGTACCTTAAGAAGAAAGGGATGGGTAGAGCACAATATAATCAAATTGCAAATTACGCGGTGGTCCAAAGTGAGATCAATATCGCCATAGGCAGCAAGGAGCCAATGATATATTTCGGCCAGCTAATGCAGCAATGCCAGGGGGGGAAGAAACGCTATGGAAATATTACTGATCTCACGGAATTAAAGAACAACTTCAAGGCGAACTGCATTCCAGATGGCATAGAGGAGACGACTGCCGACAATTACAATTCTTTTCTCTCCATGCGGCGGGTACTAATGTCTCAGAAGATCAGGAAATATTTTGAGGGTTTATGAAATTTTCAGGGCTAGAGCCTTTTCCAAAAATTAAAGACTCATTTGGAGCTAAGATGCCATGCACGGATTGGCAGTTCATTGGCGGAATAGCAGTTACGCTCCCTCTTCTTTCTGAACAGTCTGCCGCCGTCCTCCTCGACCACATGAACCGTCGCATCATCTGCTGCATCCGCGCTAGGCAGTTGCTCATCCGCAAGTACCGCGCCCGCCTCATCTCCGACGTGGTCACAGGCAAGCTCGACGTCCGGGGCATAGATCTTCCAGCCACCGAAGATACTGAGATACCCGAAGAATACACCGACCTCCTGGATAGCGATGAAGTAATAGAAGACGAAGAGTTGCAAGATGAACTCCCGGCGGAGGGAAACTGACATGAGCGACATAGAGGTGGCTCCTGCCCCCGATACAGGCATCGTGTTCTACCAGACGGAGGACGGCAAATCCCGCATTCAGGTCCGGCTCCAGGACGGCACAGTCTGGCTAAACCAGAGACTTCTAGCTGAGCTGTATCAGGTTGCACCTCACACGATCAGCGAGCATATCTCCACCATCTATAACGACAATGAGCTTATTCCTGCTGCAACTACTCGGAAATTCCGATTAGTTCAAACCGAGGGCAGCCGTCGGGTAGAGCGGCTGGTGGACTTCTACAGCCTGGAAATGATTCTGGCCGTCGGCTATCGCGTACGAAGCCACCGGGGCGTGCAATTCCGCCGCTGGGCTACTGAGCGCCTGCGGGAGTACATGGTCAAGGGCTTTGTGCTGGACGATCAGAGGCTCAAGGGAGAGCAGGCCTTCGGGGCCGACTACTTTGACGAGCTGCTGGAGCGCATCCGCGACATCCGGACCTCTGAGAAGCGCTTCTATCAGAAGGTCCGGGATATCTATACCCTCTCCATCGACTATGATTCCCAGGCCGAAAGCACCCAGGCTTTCTTCAAGATCGTTCAGAACAAGTTGCATTGGGCCATAACCGGCTGCACGGCAGCCGAGATCATAGCAGATCGGGCGTGTGCCTCCAAAGCAAACATGGGGCTCACCGCCTGGAAAGGAGCCCGTGTCCGCCAATCAGACATCTTTGTGGCAAAAAACTACCTGCTGGCAGACGAAATAGGAGAGCTCAACCGGCTGGTGACCATGTGGCTGGACTATGCCGAAGACCAGGCCAAACGCAGAAATCCGGTCTACATGAAGGACTGGCAGCAGAAGCTGGATTCCTTCCTGCAGTTCAACCAGCGGGCCATACTGGAGCACAGCGGCAAGATATCCATGGAGGAGGCCAAGCGCCTGGCCTTGGAGCAGTACCAGGCGTTCAACCAGCGACGAATCGAAGAGGGAGACGCCCTGGCCGAGAAGGAGTTTGAGGAAGAGGTTAAAAGTGTGCTTCCCAAAGGCCGGGAGGATGACAAATAAAGCGGCAAGACCGTTCAGATGTAATGTGCAGCTTTTTCTTCTCGGTATTTCTCAGCATCGAAGTATATTTTAATGTGACCGGCTTTGTATACCACCGGTGTTGAAAGCACAATAAATTAATTTATGGTGAATTTTAAATGGAGTATGTTCT
>DAOPZB010000115.1:4493-5935 GCA_035353195.1 Methanothrix sp.
GGTGTTGAAAGCACAATAAATTAATTTATGGTGAATTTTAAATGGAGTATGTTCTAACCCCCAGGTCGGAGATCGAGCGCAGGATAAAGGCATTGCAGTCCCGCATGAACGGGACGGAGGACGGGAGTGGCCGCGGCAGCGGCGGAGCCATGGATGGGGCGCTGCTCTTTCACGCCGTGGACATCTGCTACTTCTGCGGCACGGCCCAGGACGGCCTGGTCTACATTCCCAGGGACGGCGAGCCGGTGGTCATGATGAAGAGGAGCCTGGAGAGAGCCAGGCAGGAGTCGCCCCTGGATGTCCTGCCCCTGAAGAATATGAGGAACCTCAAGTCCGACCTGGGCATCCCCGGCGGAGCGGCCGTCGGCCTGGAGATGGACGTTCTGCCTTGCAGCTTCTATTTCAAGGTCAATAAAGCCCTGGAGAATGCCAGATTTGTGGACGTGGCCGAGAGAATCAAGCACATCCGGTCGGTGAAGTCGGAGTTCGAGCTGGGGCTGGTCTCTGAAGCGGCGCGCATCCTGGAGGCAGGGTTTGGCTCGGTGCCCGACTATCTGGAAGAAGGCATGAAGGAGGTGGACCTGATCTGCAGAATCGAGTCGGTGATGCGCTCCCTGGGCCACCAGGGCTCTCTGCGCTTCCGCCGCTTCAACAGCATCGTTCCCCTGGGCCATGTCATGGCCGGAGCGGAGGCTGCCTATCCCAGCTTCCTGGCCTCGCCCAGCGGAGGGCGGGGCACGTCCCTCATGTTTCCCCAGGGGGCGGGTTTTGCCAGGGTGAAGAGAAACGAGCCGGTGTTTGTGGACTGCGTGGGAATCTACAACGGCTACATCGCCGATGCCACCCGCATCTTCTCCATCGGCAGGCTGGAGCCGGATTTGCAGGATGCCTATGAAGCCGCCCGGCAGATCGAGGAGACGGTAGCCAGCAGGATGGTCAGCGGCCGGACGGGCAGAGAGCTGTTCAATCTGTCTGAGGCGGAGGGGGCGAGGCTAGGATACGGGGAGAGCCTGGGGGGCAGCAACGGAAACAAATGCGGCTTCGTCGGCCACGGAGTGGGCCTGGAGCTGGACGAGTACCCGGTCATCGGGCCGCTGGACCACACCCTGCAGAGCAGCATGACCATTGCCCTCGAGCCCAAGATATTCTATCCGGACAAAGGAGTGGTGGGAATCGAGGATACCTTCCTGACCACCCCCGGAGGGGCGGTGAGCCTGACCAAAATGCCCAGGGACATCTGGCAGGTATGAGGGGCGTGCGGAGGAAGTGGCTCTGCCCTTCAATCTGTAAGGTCTTCTCTGTGCCTCTGTGGTTTTGTTCAGTACAGTAGGCTTATTCTTCAGCAATCTACTGACTAAACCACAGAGGCGCAGAGACACAGAGGTTAAAAACCATTAGCCTCTTTTTCCTCTATTTTTCCTGCAAGGCGAAGTCTCTGATAT
>DAOPZB010000116.1:0-5903 GCA_035353195.1 Methanothrix sp.
GTAGTCTCCTCTCAGGGCCAGGTCGAAGACAACATCGGCCACCGGGGAGATGAGACGGGAGCGTGAGACACTGGTCTCCTGGGAGAAGAGCCTTCTTTCCGGTGAGAGTATCAGCACGGGGGTATCCAGCTCCTCCCTCTTCAGGAGCAGCATCTCTTTGTTGTCGGTCACCACCACACCCCCCAGCATGGAGGCCAGGGCATCGTCCAGAGCACCGGTGATGGTCACTCCTGCTTTCCTGGCCGCGGCGACTCCGATCTTTGCCGTTTCTATGGGGTCCATCTCCTCATGCAGAGCATCCAGAGTGGCCAGGATGACGGCGTTGGCGGCAGTGCTGCTGCTCTTCAGGCCGCTGGCCACAGGAATCTCACTTTTGGTTCTGATGGTTGCCCCATAATCATATCCCAGCCTCTCCAGGACCATAGCCACGCAAATCTCTATCAGCCTGGTGTCCACGCCCGGAACGTCGCCCTTTATGGTTCCGGTGCGGTCCAGATCCACCCGGGCGTGGGTCGTGAGGCCTATGCCGAAGGCCGATCCCTTCCAGTTGGCCACGGCATTGAGTATGGTGGCCGCTCCGCCCGCCCGGCCATATCCTATCATGACTGCTCCATCTCCAGTATTTTCCGGAGCTTCTCCAGCTCCCGGACGAAATCGATCTCTCCCTCTCGGCTGTATCTGGCGATCATCTTGTCCAGATACTCCAGCTCAGCGATGGAGGAGGCGAAATTAGGCTGGTAGCTTCCCAGGTCATAGAGGGGCAGGACCTCGACGCCTCCTTTGCTGGTTTTCTCCTCCAGGCCCTTGACCACCACGATGAAGGCGAAGCTCTTGTAGCCCAGGCCCCGGGATATGTTTTTGGCCAGGCTGTTCATCTGCTGCACCCGGCGGGAGGAGAGGGCTTTGTAGGCGGCTAGGGAGTCCTTGTACTCCACAAACATGAGGCTATCATCGGACCAGAGCAGGGCGTCGTACTCCACCACGGCGATGGAGTTCTTCAGGGCGACGACATTGAACAGGACGCCGCGGCACCAGTTGATGTTGAGGTGAAGCCGGAAGTCGGCCTCGGAGAGAGGCGTGTCCCTGGGCTTGAGGACGAAGGGATCGCTGGACAGTTCGATCATGGGGGCGGACTTTCTATTTTCAGATAGATGGACTTTTCCGGTGGCAGTTGCTCTCACTTATTTTTGATGAATACCCGCAGCCTGCTGCGGGTATTCATCAAAAATGAACGAGCATCATCCCCTCATCATATTCGCCGCCAACTCGAAGAGCGTCCTGGGTCGGTAGCGGGCGACGGCCGCGCCGGCGAAGGCCGCCTTGGACAGGAAAGGCCCGCTGGAGATCAGCCTCTTTCCGGAGAGCCCCCCCACCAGCCGGTCGATCTCGCTGTCCTTCATGCCGGCCAGCGTGAGGAGCGAAGCTCGGCCCATGCGGTACTGCCAGTACAGCTCCCGCCGCCACTTCTGCTCGTACCAGGAGAGGCCCTTTTTGGAGACGTCCTCAGCGGCAACAGCCCTGGCGGCCGCCTCTCCGCAGATGGCCCCGGCCCTCATGCCGTAGGCCAGGCCGCTCTGCCCGGCGGCGCCGCCTGTGACCATCAGGGAGTCGGCCACGACCTCTCCCGGCAGGACGCAGATGGGGTCGCCCCCCCGTCGCAGGGACAGGACCCTCAGGTCGTCGATCCCGCGGTACTGCTCCGCCTTGGCAGCCTTGAATATCTTTAAAAATGCCTGGAAAAAAGGCTCGACATCTCTGCCGTGGCCGCGCACGAAGACCCCCAGAGTGGCCCGATCGCCGCCTGCCGGGGAGAACGTGGCCTTCCAGCCGGGGGCCATGCTGCCGATCCAGTACTGGAAGAAGGCCTCTTCGCCGATCCCCGGATGCTCGATATCTGCCTCCACTGCCCAGGCGATGTCCTCCGGGTGGTGCATGGGAAAAAGGCCGGCGGCGCGGGCGAGGCCCGATTTGACTCCGGAGGCGTCCACCACCACCTGGGCAGCGATCTCGCCTGCGCTGCAGCCTTCTGCCATGCGCACCGTTCTGCCCCCCTCCCTGGCTGGAAGGATCTCCTTCGCGACGCCCGGCAAAATCATAATCCCCCGGTCGTGAGCAAGATTGCGGTAGTGCTCATCGAATAGGCCGCGGTCCAGGAAATAGCCGCGCGTCGGGATGGTGGCGCTCCGCCCGGCGGGGCTGATGATGCTCATCCCCTCCAGCTCATTTTTGATGTAGCAGCTCTCCACTTTGAGGCCGGAGTGGCGGGCCATCCCTTCAAAGAGGGTGTTAGCGGCGTGAACCTCGGCTGCCGGATCTCTGTCTGCGACAATTACATCATAGCCCTCTTTTGCAGCGGAGAGGGCCGCCATAAAGCCGGCAGCAGACGCGCCTACCATCAGGACATCGCATTTCACGGCTGCGAAGTTGGGGCGGAGAAGAGATGAAGTTTTCCGGAGGCTTTTGAATGGAAGTTTTTCGTTCTTTGTGCGCCTTTGTGGCTTTGTGCCTTTGTGGTGGAGGCGTTTGCGGCAGGGCCGGCCCAGTGGTCTACGGACTTTCACCACAAAGGACACAAAGCGCACAAAGAACTCACAAAGATGGAATTTTCGTACCACACGAGAAGCGTACAGAGGACTCATTGAGGCGAAAGCGCAAGATTGCCCACAATAAATAGCGAAGAGCCCAAAAAGAGGCCGATGCAGAGCCTGTCCTTCTCTTTGGCGGCTCTGCTTTTCTGACCGCGGCGGAAATTAGCGAATCTATGCGGTGATCTTGCTCTTGGCGATGAACTTGATCAGGTCCGGGCCGAGTCTGGCCTTCTTCTGGACCTGGCTGGCCAGGTCGTCCATGGGCGCGCCGCTGGCAACCAGGTTGCGGATCTCTTCTAATGTGGCATCGTCCACGGTGAAGTACTCGTCCAGATCCTTTCTGTGGCCCCAAACGTCGCCCTCCAACAGTTCAATGCCCTGCATGTCCAGGAACACCTGGATGGCATTGGACATGGTCTTTCTGTAGGACGGGGGAACCTGGATCATTCTCAGACGGGGGCATCTCTGCATCAGGCTGAGGAAGTCGACGTTGCTTGCCCGGAAGGCCAGGTGAACCATCTTCTCATTGGGGTTGAGATTCGGAATCTCATTTTTTGAGCTAACTACTCTAAGTCTCATGTATTCTCCTATCTGCCAAAGAATATTTCCTGGTATTAATAGACACTTCAGGTGTACACATGTGTACAGATCGACATCTATGAAATGGACACATGTTTCCAGCAGATTGGAATGGACCTTTTCATGACTAAATTTGGCAAAACTGAGCAGTCCTTTGAATATCTGCGAACAAATATTTTGTGTCTGGACCATGTGGTTTCTGTGAGGTAGAGCATTGCGCTTTGCCCCAAAAAAATTTTACCTGCAAGGCCGTCGAGCCCTATTTAAATTAGCCGCCGCACCCGGCCTACTATCCTCAAGAATCAAAAATTAATAGCCGCTAAAAATGAGCAAGTAAGTTTGAATAAGGACAGATATGTACGAGAAATCACACAGATGACGATATTACGACAGGCATGTCCAAATAGCGGCAAGCAGTCACATTGAGATGAGGTGAGGTGAGGTGAGATGAGATGAGATGAGATGAGAATAGAATAGAAGAAAAGAAATGAACAGAACAGATAGGGCCGGAGGAGGGATGTCTCCGGCCAAAAGGATCATCGTTTCCCTTAAACCAGGATCTTGCTCTTGGCTATATACTTGATGAGGTCGGGTCCCAGCCGGGCCTTCTTCTGCACCTGTCCGGCCAGATCCTCCATGTCCGCACCGCCCGCAGCCAGGGCGCGAATCTCCTCCAGGGTGGCATCGTCCACGGTGAAGTACTCGTCCAGATCCTTTCTGTGGCCCCAAACATCGCCCTCCAGAAGTTCAATGCCCTGCATGTCCAGGAACACCTGGATGGCATTGGACATGGTCTTTCTGTAGGATGGGGGAACCTGAATCATTCTCAAACGGGGGCATCTCTGCATGAGGTTTAGGAAGTCTACATTGCTGGCGCGGAAGGCCAGGTGGATCATCTTCTCATTGGGATTGAGGGTCGGGATTTCGTCTCTTGCGCTTACAACTCTAAGTCTCATTCTTTATCACTCCAATCATTACAACGCCTTGATATTATTAATAGACACTTCAGGTGTACGCATGTGTACAATTCAAGCTGCATCGCACCGAAAGTCCACTGAAAATTAGTCCATCAGTTGTGGGGAAGGTGACTGAGCAAAATCGAATTGATAGGGCGCGTTGCACCTTGAAATGCTAACATTTGTCATGGCCGGACAATCAATAAACCTGCTGCCCGTGAGAGGCAATACAGATGTGGCCATTTCTCCCCATCCTCAATTTTATGATTTAAAAATCTATTGTATTCCCGCCTCAAGGCTTCGCGAATTAATCGATCAGGATGATTCTACCCTCGCGCAGTCATGGCCGTCGGTTCAGACCCGTCAGTACCGCAATGGTTATTTTCTGGTGCAAAGATAGCTATAGCCCATCGGGCTCATTTCCGTCCACCGCTCTCCATCAGCTTTATATAACTTATTCATGGTTGGTGTTGAGAATCATCGCAGATAGGAGAAGATCTTAATGGGCAGGGTTAAGCTTACAGACACGGTTTTCAGGGATGCTCACCAGTCTCTTCTGGCCACCAGGATGAGGACCCGGGACATGCTTCCCATCGCAGAGAAGATGGACCAGGTCGGCTTCTTCTCACTGGAGACCTGGGGCGGGGCGACGTTCGATAGCTGCATTCGCTATCTGAACGAAGACCCCTGGGAGAGGCTCCGGGCGCTCAAGAAGGCCATGCCGAATACTCCGATGCAGATGCTGCTTCGCGGGCAGAACCTGGTCGGATACAGGCATTACGCCGATGATGTTGTGGACAGGTTCGTAGAGAAGGCCGCCCAAAACGGCGTTGATATCTTCCGCATCTTCGATGCCGTCAATGATATCCGCAATATGGAGAGGTCCATCAAGGCCGCCAAGAGGATGGACAAGCACGTCCAGGGCGGCATCAGCTATACCATCAGCCCGGTGCACAGCAATGAGCTGTTTGCCCAGTTCGCAGTGCAGCTCGCGGAGCTGGGCTGCGACTCCATCTGCATCAAGGATATGGCGGGGCTCATCACCCCCAAGAATGCGCACGACCTCATTCGCGCTGTGAAAAATGAGGTCAACCTCCCCATCAACCTGCATACCCACTGCACCAGCGGCATGGCCCAGATGAGCTACTTCCATGCCTGCCAGGCGGGGGTTGATATCCTGGATGTGGCCATGTCGCCCCTATCGGGAGGCAGCTCCCAGCCGGCCACAGAGAGCCTGGTGGCGTCCCTCCAGGGAACGCCCTACGACACCGGCCTGGACCTGGAGCTTCTCACCGAGATCAAGAGGTACTTCGAGAAGATCATGGAGATCTATGCTCCGGTATTCAATGCCATCACCGCCAGGGTGGACACCAACGTCCTGGTCTATCAGGTTCCGGGAGGCATGCTCTCCAATCTGGTCTCTCAACTCATCGAGCAGAAGGCCATGGACAAGTATGATGATGTCCTGGCTGAGATACCCAGGGTTCGAAAGGACCTGGGCTATCCCCCCCTGGTCACCCCGACCAGCCAGATCGTGGGCACGCAGGCCGTCCTCAATGTGATCACGGGCGACCGCTACAAGATGGTTCCCAAAGAGGTCAAGGACTACGTCAAGGGCCTCTACGGAAAGTCGCCGGCCATGATCGACCCCAAGGTGAGGCTCAAGGTACTGTGCGACGAGGAGCCCATCACAGTTCGCCCTGCCGATCTGATCGCTCCGGAGTATGAGAACGCCAAAAAGGCGGTGGATGCCCTGGGCCTGGCCAAGCAGGAGGAGGAT
>DAOPZB010000117.1:0-5843 GCA_035353195.1 Methanothrix sp.
CTGCCCTTTGCCGCGGTGCAGATCGGCAAGTCCTTCCGAAATGAGATCTCCCCCCGCCAGGGCGTGATCAGGCTGCGGGAGTTCACCCAGGCCGAGGCGGAGATATTCATCGATCCCAGGGACAAGAGCCACCCCCGCTTCTCCGAAGTGGAGGGCATCAGGATGAAGTTCTATTCCCAGGCGGCCCAGGAGAAGGGCGAAGAAGAGGAGATGACCTTCGGCGAGGCGGTGGAAAAGGGCATCGTCGCCCACCAGGCCCTGGCCTATTATGTGGCCCGCACCTACCAGTTCCTTTTGGCGGTGGGGGTATCCCCGGAGAGGCTGCGCTTCCGCCAGCATAAGGCGGACGAGATGGCCCACTATGCCGCGGACTGCTGGGATGCCGAAGTATTCCTGGACAGGCTGGGCTGGATTGAGATCGTGGGCGTGGCCGACCGCACAGACTACGACCTCAAAGCCCATGCCAAAGTGAGCGGCGTCAACCTGAGCGTCTTCGTGCACTACGATCAGCCGATAAAGAGGAGCAAGCTGGTGGTAAAGCCCGACTTCAAGGCCCTGGGCCCCAGGTTCAAGGCCAAAGCCAAAGCAGTGGGCGAGGCTCTCCGGGCGCTATCCGCAGAGGAGCTGGGTTCCGGCAAAGCGGTGGCCGTTGTGGTGAACGGGGAGAGCCTGGAGATCGATCCCTCGCTCTTCAAATTTGAGACGGTGGAAGAGGAGATCCGGGGCGAGGAGATCGTTCCCCATGTGATCGAGCCCTCCTTCGGCATCGACCGGATCATCTACACCATACTCGACCACTCCTTCTACGAGGATGCGGTGGACGGAGAGGCGCGGGCGGTGCTGCGCTTCAAGCCGACGGTAGCCCCCATCGAGGTAGCGGTGCTGCCCCTCATGGACCGATTGGAGCTGACCGGCCCCGCCCAGGCCATACTTTCAGAGCTGCGCGGCCGGGGCTTGCGGGTGGACTACGACACCTCCGGCTCGATTGGCAGAAGATACCGCCGCAACGATGAGATCGGCACGCCCTTTGAGGTCACAGTGGACTATGAAACCCTGGAGCTAGGCACAGTCACCATCCGCGATCGCGACTCCATGCAGCAGGTCAAAGTGGCTCGCGGGCAGGTGGCCGACAGGCTCACTGCCCTGCTATCCGGCAGCCTCAAATTCCAGGATGCCGGCGATCCCGTCGCTCCGACGGCAAAGAAAGATCAGAATGATTGAGCTGATCTCTGATTGGCGGGCCCGGCTGGCCAAGGAGATGAGGCGAAAGGCCATCCACCTCTCCGGGCTGTCCGTTCCCGCCTGCCTCATCCTCCTGGACCGGACGGCCACAACCGCAGCCATCGCCCTGGCGCTGGCTGGCGCCCTAATTTTGGAGTGGCAGCGGCTCAAGGGGCGGGTCAGCCTGCCTGAAACCAGAGAGCACGAGAAGACCCGGGTGGCCAGCTACATCTATTACATAGCCGGCTGCCTCTTTGCCGTCCTCTTCTTCCCGCCATCTATTGCCATCACCGCCGTCCTCTTCCTCTCCCTGGGAGACACGGCCTCCGGCCTGGCCGGCTCGATCATCAAACATGCCGATGTGCGGGGCGAGACGGGGCGAAAGGGCCGGCGGCGGGTCAAGCCCCTGCCGGTGGTGACCGTCACATTCGTCGCCTGTCTGCTCATCGCTTCCCTGGCTTCAGCCCTGAGCGGTCTGGCCGCGACGGTCACCCTGGCGGGAGCGGCAGCGGCTACGCTCGCCGACGGCGTGGCCCTGATCGTGGGCGGCCGGAGCCTGGACGACAACTTCACCATTCCCGTGCTCTCCGGTGCGGTCATGAGCGGCGTTGCTCTGATACTCTAGACTGCATCTCCGGGCGCAATCATATTCAAAGACCCAGAAAAGGTTTTTTAAAGTATGCCATTGTATCATTTCACGCTCGCAAGCGGCAATAGCTGCTTCGCAAAAGGAATAGGAGGATATGGAATGGATATTATTCTGATCGGTCCACCGGGATCCGGCAAGGGCACACAGGCCAAGATGATCGTCGACAAATACCACGTAAAGCACGTCTCCACCGGAGATATTCTGCGAGAGAACGTTCGAAATGGAACCCCACTGGGCGTTGAGGCCAAGAAGTTCATGGACGCCGGAAAACTGGTTCCGGATGCGCTTCTCATTGATATCATCAAGGATCGGCTGGCCAAGGACGATGTCAAGGGCGGCTGGATGCTGGACGGCTTCCCCCGGACCATGCCCCAGGCTGAGGCACTGGATAAGATCCTTCCGGCACTGGGACAGAAGATCGATGTCGTTCTCAACATCGATGTTCCGGATGCGGAGCTGGTCAAGCGCGTAACCGGAAGAAGGATGTGCAAGTGCGGAGCTACCTACCACGTAACTTTCAATAAGCCCAAGGTCGATGGAAAGTGCGATGCCTGCGGAGGAGACCTGTACCAGAGGGCAGACGATACCGAGGAGACAGTCAAGCAGAGGCTGAATGCCTACCATGCTCAGACCCAACCCCTCATCGACTACTACAATAAGAAGAAGCTTGTCTCCACCGTCCTCGGCGTGGGCGATATCAAGGAGATCTTCGGCAAGGTCGTCGTAGCTCTGGATAAGATCTGAATCCTTTTTTCTTTTATATTTTATTTGTATCGCAGGGGCGGCCTCATGGCAGTGCAAAAACCGGATACCCAAAGGATTGCAGCCGCGATACTGGTATCAATTCTCATCCCGTCCCTGACGGCGTCCCTGATGAGCGCCGCCTCTGCCCCATCCGCCCAGGACGATCAGTTCATCATCGCCATGCTCAGCGATGTTCACATCAGCCAGGGCAGCGGCATGAGCCTTCTGCACAGCCTCCTGGGCGGGGATGATGGGGCAGATCCCCTGGCAACCGTCAACTCCGCTGTGCAGGAGATCTCCGCCTTGCATCCCGATATGGTCGTGGTCTGCGGAGATTTGGTGCTGGACGCACGAGCCTCCCGTCCCGCCGATGCCAGGGCGGCCTTCCAGCTCTTCAATCAAAGCATGACGCCCATCATCCTGGCCGGCATACCGTTTTATCCAGTGCTGGGAAATCACGATGTTTCGGGGGTGCTCAATGCCGGGGTCAACGGCACTGAATCCGGCTACGGAAGGGGGGCGTTCCTGGATTCGTTTCGCCTCTCCAGCAGCTATTACTCCTTCGATCTGGGGGGCTATCACTTTGTCGTGCTGGACCCCAATAGCTACGAGCTGTGGAGTGCGTCCTCCGGAGGGTCGCGCTACCGGATCGATGGGGAGCAGATGGCCTGGCTGCACCGTGACCTCAATGCCACCACCAGGCCGGCCATCGTCTTTTTGCATGAGCCCACCGTCGACCTGATCAACCGGCAGGAGCTGCTGGATGCGCTGAGCGTGCACGATGTTCTCATGATATTCTCCGGACACTGGCATATCAACGATCTCATAAGCCAGGGGGCCATTGCTGAGCAGGTGACATCCGCCCTCTGCGGCTCCTGGTGGACGGGCGAAGACCTCTCCGCAGAGCCGGGGGGCTACAGGATCATCGCCTGCAACGGCTCAAACGTCGATTCATTTTACAGATATGCCTGCCAGTCCCGCCAGATCAACATAGTCGAGCCCGACCCGCCGCTCATCCAGGGCAGCCTGAATATCACCGCCCAGATCTGGAGCGACCGCCCGGTAGAGGCCGTGCGGCTGAGCCTGGACGGAAACCTCACCCAGGAGATGAACCTCACCCGGCAGGGATTATGGTATGAGGCGAAGAAGACGGTCAACCTCGCCGGCCTGCCCCGCGGCTACCACCGGGCAGAGGTCACCGCCCAGGATGAGCAAGGCCATTTTTCCCGGGAATTGTCCTTCAAGATCTCTGACGAGACGGCTCTATCCATAAGCGAGATCATCTCCCACCGCCAGACCTACCTGGGCAAGCATATCACGATAAGAGGGCGCATTGAAGATTACTGCGACCTCAGCCTGATCGATGAGGGAATGCAGCCCGTCTTGCGCGACGGGACGGGCTCTATACCCCTGGTGTTGAAGGGCTGCCCGGCGCTGCCCGAAGACAGCAGCACCCAGTGGCTGGCAGAGGGGCAGCTTCAGAGATACAGTCTGAAAGGCATGTACAGCGGGATGCTGCTTCGGGCGGACGGCCTCTGCCCACAGCCGCCCTCCGCCACCCAGGCAACCTTTTTATCGTCTCCCGAATAGGCCCATCCTCATGATACTAGTCTATTCCCTGGGCGGCTCGGTAATAGCCGGCCGCGATGCGAAGAGCCTCTCCGAATATGCCGGGGCTCTTATGGAACTGGCGGCTGATCACCAGGTATATGTGGTGGTTGGGGGCGGCAGGATCGCCCGAGAGTACATCGAAAAGGCGCGGCTTCTCGGGGCCAGCGAGATGTTCTGTGACCTGATCGGCATCGGCGCGACAAAGCTCAATTCCGCCCTGCTCGTGGCTGCCCTGGGAGACAGCGCGCCCCAGGAGATCCCGGACAGCTATGCACTGGCGGCCAGGCTGGCCTCGCCGGGAAAGATAGTGGTCATGGGCGGCGTGGCCCCCGGCCAGACCACAGATGCCGTGGCCGCCCTGCTGGCGGAGTATGTCCACGCCGACCGGCTCATCATACCCACATCTGTGGATGGAGTCTATACCGCCGATCCGGAGAGGGACCCCTCTGCAAAGAAGCTGGCAACAATGACCCACCAGGCCCTGGCTGCTTTCGCCTCCCAGACGGAGATGAAAGCCGGCTCGCGCTCTCCGGTCGATCCCCTGGCAGCCAAGATCATCGAAAGAAGCCGCATTCCCACGGCCATAGTTCTGGGCAGCAAAATAGAAAATTTAAAAAAGGGTGCCCTGGGCGGGCACACTGGAACCGAGATCAGGCCGGTGTGAGCGTCTTTACCAGGTCTGCTGCCGAGACGATGCCCCAGAGGGCACCCTGCTCGGATACCACCAACTGACTGGCCCCGGTCCGGCCCAGCATCTTGATGGCCTCGTAGATGGGCTCCTCGGAGTCGATGGTCAAAAAGCCGCGGTTCATGATCTCCCGCGCCTCCTGGCCGGACCTGCCGTCCGCGACGGCCCGGGCGATATCTGCCAGATTGATCAATCCCGGTGAGCTGTCGTCCACCAAAGCCTCGGAGACGCCGTTATGCACCAGAATGCGCGACGCTTCCTGGAGGGAGGCATTGGCAGGAATGCGCAGGGCGCGGCGGGCGATTCCTTTGATGGGGACCTTGGGCACGGAGATCATCTCTGCGATGTGCAGGATCAGGCGGCTCATGGTGTCGTCTCTGCCCGTAACTTTGCCCCGAATATAGAGCTTGTTCACGGGCGTCGGCCCGACCTCGATCTCATCTCCCACGTTGAAGTCCCGGATGTTGCCGATCACCCGAACCACTCCGTCGCACTGCTGGGAGTGCATGACCTTATTGAATATGATTTCGCTGGCGGTAGCGCCCTCCACCAGGACGCCATTCTTGATTACCGGCACTGTCACCACGTCACCCGTGGCCTCGATGTTGAGAGCCTCGTAGGCGGAGCCCGTAGCCCTGTAACCCCCTTTGGGGCCGGGCACGCCCTCCACCAGGTTCAGGGCTTTGAGCGACTGCATCTGGTTTCTGATGGTGCCGGGATTGCGGTCGATTAGCTCGGCAATCTCCTCACCCTTGACGGCTCTTCCTTCCACGCGATGGATGTTGATCAGTGCGGTTAAGATGTCTCTTTGAACAGGTGTCAGATCCATAGTTCGATCGGATTGTTCATGATTAATGCCCTATATAGATCTATTGATTGAAAGATGGAGGAACAAAATTTATATCGATTCCAGGAGCTTTTCGGACACCG
>DAOPZB010000118.1:0-5834 GCA_035353195.1 Methanothrix sp.
CCCGTGCTCCAGCCGCCACTGTGCCAACGCAGCGCTGCCCAGGCGGGCGAACCGCGGGGGGGGGCGAGCGTCTCGATCATAGATCCCGAAAAGCCGCACCTCAAATGCCTTTTAGCCTCCTCGCAATCTTTATAATCTAAGGATGAATGATGCCATATCATGGCAGGAGCGGCGGAGGAATCCGTGGTAGGGCAGTATTACGATTCGTCAAAGAATCAATTGCCTTATGGTGGGGCAACAGACCTCCATGGACGAATCATCTGGGCTGTCAGCAAAGAAGAGCATGATAGGATGCTGGAACGGATCAACCACCTATTCCCAGAATGATGATTCGCATTGCAATTGATTCAGATATATTCTTCTATTCTATTGTAGATTCGGAGAGACTGATCCCAATCGAACAGAAACCTTGCTTTATCTCAGATGACATGACCGACCAAGCGGGCGAATCTGCCGGAGAGCCCGGCCCGCCCGGAGAATACTTGTTAATTTATAAAAGTCTCGGCCCAATTCGCTTTCCTCCCGCCCTCGCTCGCACGCGCCAGCACCCGAACGCCCCAGCCTCTGTTGCACTGGTGAATGCTGCTCAGGCGGGCAGGCGGAGGTCGGCCATCTTCGAAATCCTTATTGTCCTGAAGAGCGCTGTATATATCATGGCTGGTGCCAAAGAGAGAGCCGTCATCCTAGATGCTAATGAGAGCGCTTTGCAGGAATTCGAGGCTGGACTGGAAAGGAGCATAAAGCAGTATAAAGCAGGAATGGTCACCTCTTTTAAGACCAAAGAAAAGTTCCTGAAACATCTCGAAAGCTTTGAGTAAAATACATGGACTACGAATATTCGAATGGAGCGATGTTGATTTACTAACCAAGAACATCTTTTATTATTTTATCTATTTCCGCCTTTCGTTGCGGATTTAAGGAGACGTGCAGCCCATAGCTCGTCTGCTTTGGCAACAGCAGTCCGCTAAGGATCAGATCTTCTGCAGCCTCTTTTGCCTCGCCGCGAAGGTGTCTTGGAAGGCTCTTTGGCAGATCATCAAAGGCTGTGTGACACCCGCCCCAATTGCCCCGCCTGCGGAGCTTCTTCAATATTTGCGCCTTCAGCATAGGCATAATATTCCTTGTCGATGATCACCTTCACATATAAACCAGATGGTCAATTATATCTATGTATGTTTTTTAAAACTATATCGATAAAGTATTTAAACGTTGCAGCTACTTAGATAGGATATGCGATAGATGATATGGAGATTAGATCTATGGAAGATTCTCTGTTCATTAGGGAGCTGGGCATAAAGAGTCCTCTTCTCAGGATTTTGGACTTCATGATGGATAATGAGTCCTTCGACTACTCAAAGACAGATATAGCTGAAGGCAGTGGTCTCTCAAGAGCTACTTTATTCAAAGCATGGCCTAAACTGGAGAGCCTGGAACTCATATCTGCCACCCGGACGGTGGGTCAGGCAAAGATGTATCGCTTAAACAGGCAGAGCCCTATTGTTAAGAAGCTAATTGAACTGGATGATGCCATCTCAGAATATTTTGCCGTGAAGCATTGCAGTCTTGCCGCCATTCCGGCGAATATTGAGGCTTCAGGAGATGCAGCAAATTCTGTTGAAATGAAGGATGGAACACGAGAGCAACTTTTGGCATAGAGCCACTGTGCCGGCGAGCGCTGCCCAGGCCATCGCTGGGCAACCGGAGGGACTCTCGCCAGGCAGATTATCACGGGCACAAATAGAGAAGAGCTTAAAGATCTCTATCTGGAGGAAGCGACCAGCTCCACCTCGATCTTTGCGGCTATATTTCTCCCCAGAGATATCTTGGATCCTCCCACCTCGATCACCACCGGGCCGCCGAACGGCTGGGAGGCGATTTTGCGAATGCGTTTGCCCTTTCTTATGCCCATGCCTTCGAATCTCTTCTGCCAGGCAGCGTCGCCATTCACCGCCATAACCTCCAGCAGTTGATTGCAGGGCGCCTTATCCAGCTCGATATACCTCAATAGATGTACCTCGCCTAGATCCGGACGACTACGCCCCTTTTCTTCAGATAATCCTTCACATCCCGGACATTCCACTCTCCGAAGTGAAAGATGCTGGCGGCCAAAGCTGCCGACGCCCGGGTCTTCTGGAAGACCTCCAGCATGTGATCGGGGCTGGCGCAGCCTCCTGAGGCTATGACCGGCACCTTCACCATCCCGGATACTGCGTCCGTGAGCGGGATGTCAAAGCCGTCGTAGGTCCCATCCCGGTCCATGCTGGTGAGCAGGATCTCCCCCGCCCCCAGAGCTACGGCCCTTTCCGCCCAATCCAGGGCATCGACTCCCGTGAACTTCCTGCCCCCGTAGTAGGAGCACTCAAACCAGCAGGGCCCGCTCTCCGTCTGCACCACCCGCCGGCCCGGTTCCAGTGCATAGCGCCGCTTGGCATCGATGGCCAGCACCACGGCCTGATTGCCGTAGTGGCTGGCGATCTCTCTGATCAGCTCCGGGCGCTTGATGGCCGACGTGTTCAGGGTGATCTTGTCGGCTCCGGCATTGAAGACCTCCCGCGCCTGCTCGATGCTTGAAATGCCGCCGCCCACCGCCAGGGGCACAAAGACGGACCGGCTCGTCTTCTTGATGACCTCCGTCATCGTCTCCCTCCGCTCGTGGGAGGCGGTGATGTCCAGGAAGACGATCTCATCGGCCCCGTCCTGGTAGTACTTGCCGGCCAGCTCCCAGGGGACGCCGGCGTATCTGATCTGCTGAAACTCAATGCCTTTGACCACCCGGCCGCCCGGCACCTGGAGGTCACAGTCCAGGCAGGGAATTATCCTTCTGGCTAGCATGAGACCGACCTCACAAAGTTCTCCAGTATCCGTAGACCTCTGGCACCCGACTTCTCAGGGTGAAACTGCGTGGCGAAGACATTGTCGCTGGCCACAGCCGCCGTGACGGTCACGCCGTGCTCAACCGTAGCCACCAGCAGGGAGGCGTCCTCAGGCCGCCCGTAGTAGGAGTGCACGAAATAGAACATATCGCCTTCTTCGATTCCGTCCAGCATCGGCACATGCTGCCGGATGGACAGGCCGTTCCAGCCCATTTGGGGTATCATGACTGAGTCTGGAAGCTTAACGACTTTGCCTTTGATCCATCCCAAACCCCGCGCGCCGGGGTTCTCCTCGCTCTCCTCGAAGAGCACCTGCAGCCCCACGCATATCCCCAGGATGGGCACTCCATCCTGCCGGGCACGGGAGAGTGCTTCCTGGAATTGGGAGAGGCGCTCCATGCACTGCCCAAAGGCTCCCACGCCGGGCACGACAATTCCCTGAAATCCTTGCAGTGCGGCGGGCTCCTTGATGATTTCCGGAGAGGCCCGCACATAATCCAGGGCGTTGTATATGCTGAAGAGATTTCCCATTCCGTAGTCCACAATGGCAATCGTCATCGTTCTTATCCTTCTTTCTTATGCGCCGTTTGCTGTCTTTTTTCCTGATATTATGATGTTTCGCTTCGTTTACCTCTGCCTATTTGAATATGCCCTTTTGCCTATTGACCCATTGACCTGTTGACCTGTTGACCTGCTGACCTGTTGCCCTATTGCCAATCTATTTATGCTGGCTGCCGGATGAGGGGATAAAATGCTGATTGTTATGCCGGATGGCAGCCGGAGAATGATGGAAGCAGAAGGCTCTCGCATCGAGGATATCCTCAACAGTCTCGGCATCAATCCGGTCGAGGTCATTGTGGCCATAAACGGCAGGATCGTATCGGAGGAGGAGACCGCCGGCGAGAGCGACGAGCTGAAGATCGTCAGGTTTGTGCATGGCGGCTGATCGGACGGGCCGTCCTCGGCCTGGACGATGACGGAAGAGAATAACATGCGAGCAGAATCGAGAAAGGCGGACAGAGATGCTGAGCGACGCTGAAAGGACGAGGTACTCCCGCCAGATCCTTCTCTTCGGAGAGGAGGGGCAGAAGAGGCTGAAGAAGACAGTCGTATTTTTGGCCGGCGCCGGGGGCCTGGGCTCAGCCATGGCTTTTTACCTGGCGGCAGCCGGTTTCGGCAGGATCCGCATTGTGGACTGCGATCAGGTCGATCTGAGCAATTTGAACCGGCAGATACTGCACGGCGTCTCCGATCTGAACCGGGACAAAGCCCTCTCCGCCCATGATGCCCTGATGGGCTTAAACTCTGAGATCGAGGTGGACGCACTGGTGGAGACCATGACTGAGGAGAACATCGATCGGCTGGTGCAGGGCTGCGACATAATCATGGATGGCATGGACAGCTTTGCCGCCAGATACATGCTCAACCGGGCCGCACTGAAAAGCAGGATCCCTCTCTTTCACGGGGCGATCAGCGGCTACAACGGTCAGGCTACGACGGTCGTTCCTGCAAGGACGGCCTGCCTGCGCTGCATCTTTCCCAGGGCACCGCCGACGTCGGTTTTCCCGGCTCTGGGCAGCACCTGCGGGGTGATAGGCTCCATTGCCGTGACCGAGGCGGTCAAGTATGTCACCGGCACGGGCAGGCTTCTGGAAAACAGGCTGGTCCTCTGGGATGGAAAAAACGCCTGCCTGGATGAGCTGGCCTGCGAGCGCAACCCCCTCTGCCCGGACTGCTCAAGTCTTTACCCTTCCGATCCATCCGATAAGCGGTCCGATGGTTAGTATTAATAGCCATAATAGCAATTCATTTTGAACGATAAAGAGATGGAGCATATGAGCGAAGGCAAGAAGGCGCTGCTGGTTATGGGCTGCCCGGAGGTGCCGGTGCAGATGAGCATGGTGATCTACCTCTCCCACAAGCTGACCCATGCGGGATATGATGTGACTGTTGCGGGAACAGATGCAGCAGTCAAGCTGCTCAAGGCCGCCGATCCGGAGAGCTACTATGTAAAGAAGACGGTGGACATCGATCAGATGATCAGCGACATCGTGGAGAAAAAGACCGACTTCGACCTCTGCTTTGCCTTCATGCACAGCGATGCGGGAATGACCTACGGAGCTACCTTTTCCGCCATCTCCAAGGCGAAGCTCTATGCTCTGGTCTTCGGCAAGAATGCCGAGGCTCTGGGGGAGAGCATCGATTATCCGGCAGAGAAGATCGTGGCCAAGGCCACCCACAATCCCAATCCCCTAAAAAATAAGATCGACAAGGTGGTTTTGTGAGTTGCATTGAGCGGATGAAGTACAGGCTGTACCTGGAGAGGACCTCCTTTAAAGACGCCCGGGAGTACATCGAAAAGAACAGTGAGGAGGTCTACTACGTCGATCCCGGATACAAGATATTCAAGGACTACTACATCATCGGCGTGCCGCCGGTGGCCATGGGCGTGCGGGGGACGGAGATGCTCTTCACATATGTCAAGCCCTGCCACGGCACATTTGTCATGGGAATCGACTCGGCGGAGGAGATCGCTCGGCTGCGGGAAAACGAAAAGAAGAAGATCCTCAAGTCGATGAAGAAGGGCAAATCGCCGGAGGAGGCCACGTCGACGGCAGCGCCGGCCAGCTACAGCGACTTGTGGAAGAGATGATCATGCGATTAAAGGTCCTGGCGTTCGCCGGCTTTCGGGAGGTCCTGGGAAAGGAGAGAGAGATGGAGGTGAGGGATGGGGCGACGGTGGGCGAGGCTCTGCAGGCCCTGAGTGAGAGGCTGCCTCGCTTCCAGGAGGAGGCTTTCGAGGGTCCGTCCGGTGCCCTGCGCGACTATGTCCTGCTCATGGTCAACCGAAAGAGGATCGACCCCGTCCAGGATCTGTCCCGGCCTCTGCAAGAGGGCGACGAGCTGGCCATATTTCCCCCTGTTGCCGGAGGATAAGTCCCTTGATTGAGATCACCGAAG
>DAOPZB010000119.1:0-5824 GCA_035353195.1 Methanothrix sp.
GCATGAGGCGGGCGGGATTGAAGGGATGCTCCGGGCCGAAGTTGTAGGCCTGGAACCGTTCGCTATAATAGAGATAAATCATGATTCACAATGATCGATCTATTCCATCTGATTCTATTTGTATCCTTTCTCCACCAGGCCGTCGCTCCAGTAGTTGTCGCATCTCTTGCAGTAGTATATGGTCTCGATTACTATCTTCTTCCAGTTGTCGGCATCCAATGCCCGCCGCAGCTCCTTGCCCTCGCATTCGTTGCCGCATTTGGGGCAAAAGGGAACATAATGCTCCAAAACAGCCAGATCATCATCCGCCATAGCCAGTCCTCCACCGTCAAAAGCCGGGCAGAGCAAAAAAGCTGTCGGTGATCCGATCAGAAGGGCCGGATGCCTGCTGCCAGACAGCCCGCCAAAAAGCCTAAAATCACGCCGCTGTTGAGGAAGGGCAGCCCCGCCTGAGGCCGGTCTCGCGAGGTTGTCATGAGGAGGAGAAAGCCGAGGTACGTTCCCAGCATGGCTCCCGCCGCCGGATAGCCCACGCCGAAGATCCCGCTTCCCGGAAAAGCGACATATGCCGATATCACCAGGATGGTGGGAATGATGGCGTCGCCCAGGCCCAGGAAAAAGGCACCCCTGCGGCCTTTATCCTTTGAACTGTCCTTTGAGCTGTCCGTCGAGACTGCATCTGATCCTGAGCCCGTGCTTTGGCCTGAACCTGAATCCCCGCCGGAACCTGCGAAATGCTCCTTTCGGAAGCTGTAGTCCCGGCTCTTGGGCACCACAAAAAGCAGGGGGGCTTTCATCTTTATGACCCCTTCCGCCAGGGAGACCATATGCCGGGTCTTGTAAACGGAAATGGCATCATAGACCGCTAAGATGACCAGCAGAACCAGCGCGGGCAACGGGTCCATGCTCACTCCGAACAGAGCGCTGATGCCGGCGCAGACGACAATGCCGAAGGCATCGATGACATACCACTCCGGATAGTACCTCAGGAGGAGCATTACCGCCAGAGTGGGCAGCAACGCCAGGAGCGGCGGCAGGAAGGCCGCCAGCACATAGTAAATGCTCGCGGCTATGGACAGTTGAATGAATCCGCCCACCAGCCAGCCCTTCTTCAGTCGCATGGCCAGAAGGAGAATGGCTGTGAATCCCAGGATCAGTATCACATATATGAAGGGATTGACAGTCGAAGCCGGGTCCTCAAAGACCCGATCGCCGCTGGCGGATATGGCCGGGGTGACGGCCAGCGCCAGGAGCTGCACAACTGCTATGAAGAGCAGCATGACGGCCACCGGCACATTTGAACTTTTACTCATTGCCGCGTCCCATCCAGCAGTTCCAGGTAGGAGCGCCGGATGGACTCGCCCAGGCCCAGCCTGGCCAAAATGGAGAGCACCTTCTCCCTCGAAGCCTCGTAGCTATCTTCTGCTCCAGCCGCTCCCTCCGGGGCGGCGAGCTCCACCTCCACAAATCTGCCCAGCCCTTCCACCTCGTCCAGTGCTAAAACAGCCCCCTCAAAGGAGAATTTGGTGCGGCGCTTGCAGACGGTTGCCGAAAGGGTGAAACCCAGTGCCTGGAGGATCTCCTGCATCTCCTCCGGGCTGTCGATCCGCACCGTCATCTCCCGGCGGGACTTGGTGGCGGCGTCCAGCTTGGGCCCCTTGTAGGTGAGGCGTGCGCCACCCTCTTTGATGCGGATTCGGAGAGCCTCGTCGCTTTTTCTGAAGTCTCGCCGGGGAGAATTGAAGTAGAGGTCCCTGTGATTTTCCACGGCCAGCGGAATGGCTCCCAGCAGTGCAATCTTCTCCGCCGTGTCCTCCCTCGCTCTTGCCTTGACCTCTACCTCTATCATCTTTTCATCAACACCATGTCTTCGATGTCTTCGACTACCGCTTGATCAGCACCACTGCCCCATCCAGGCGCAGGACATCGACGGCCGCGCCGGAGGAGAGTGTTTCGACTGAAATCTCGGCCGCGGTGGCGGGAAGGTCGAATCCCTCTACCTCCACCTCCACATGGATGGACCCGCTTTCCTTCATGCCGGCGACCGCTGCCGGGTCCATGGCGGAGAGGGTTTTGATGATCCTGCCGCTCTTATCCTTGAAGAGCGGCCCGATTACCTTCATCTGGGGCTTTACGGCCACAGGCTTCATCTCGATCTGGGGGCTGCCGGTGCGGCTTTCCACAGGGCTGTTGGCCACCCCTGCCAGGTCCACCGTCTCTATTGCCAGGTCGGAGTAGACTGTGATTCCGGGTAGCTGCGCGTTTAAGGCCATCCCCCTCTCCGCTTTGTAGCGGCGCAGGGCGGCGGCAATCTCTTTGATGGCCAGGCCCGCCTGGTCGACATCGATTCCCAGGGGCTCGGGCCAGCTCTCAGTATGCACGCTCTTGCCGGCGGTGAGGGTATGATGGATCTCCTCAGATATGAAGGGCGTGAAGGGAGCCAGCAGCAGGCTGACGGTCTGTATGGCCCGATAGAGTGTGGCCTGAGCCGCCCTCTTCTCCGGCCCGTCGCCACCGTAGAGCCGGGCCTTGACCAGCTCGATGTAGTTGTCGGCCAGGGTCTCCCAGGCAAAGCCGCGGATGGCCTTCATGGTCTCATCGAACTGGAAGGCATCCATGGCGACGGTGGCCCTCTTGACCAGGCTGTCCAGCTCACCCAGGAGCCAGCGGTCCACCTGGCCGGGCACTACGTCCGCAAGCGGCTTTGCGCCGGCGATCAAAGGCAGAGAGAAGCGGAATATGGACCACAGCTTCTGCTGGAAGCGGCTGGCAGCGGTGATCTCCTTCCATTGGAACATGATGTCGTTTCCGGGGCTGCCGCCCATAGCACCCCACTGGCGCAGGGCATCGGCTCCGTTGGTCTCGAATACCTCCTCGGGCCGGATGAAGTTGTTGAGGGACTTGGACATCTTGTGTCCGTCTTCACCAAGGGCCATGCCGTTGACGAGTATGGTATCCCAGGGCTTGCATCCCACCAGCGATTTGGTGCGCAGGATGGTATAGAAGGCCCAGGTGCGGATGATGTCATGCCCCTGGGGCCGCAGTTGGGTTGGCATGAGTAGGTCGGTCCGGTCCGGCCAGCCGGCCACCGCCAGGGCGGAGATGGAGCTGTCCATCCAGGTATCCAGCACATCCTGCTCAGGGACGAAGTCACTGCTGCCACATTTGCATTTGACTGGGGGAGCCTTCTGGTTGGGGTCGAGGGGAAGCCACTCTTCGCGGGCCACCAGGACCTCACCGCAGTCCCGGCAGTACCAGACCGGGATTGGTGTGGCAAAGATCCTCTGCCGGGAGATGCACCAGTCCCACTCCACCGAGTCGGCCCAGTTCTTCAGCCGCACCTGCATGTGGGGCGGAATCCAATCGATCTCTTCTGCCGTCTTCTTGATCTCCTCGGCATTGATCCTGACAAACCACTGCCTCTCAGAGAGGATCTCAATGGGGGTCTTGCACCTCCAGCACAGCCCCACGTTCTGCGCGAGGGGCTCCTGCTTGAAGACGATTCCCTCAGCCTTCATATCCTGGAGGATTCTGTCCTTGGCCTCCGTCACGCCCAGGCCGGCGTAAGGCCCGGCGATATCCTTGAGCCTGCCCTCCCGGTCGATGGCCTGGCGCAGAGGCAGGTGATGCTCCATCCACCATCTGACGTCCTGCTTGTCACCGAAGGTACAGATCATGACTATGCCCGTGCCGAAGCTCCTGTCCACCACGGGATCTGCCAGGACCGGCACATCGTAATTGAAGAGCGGCACCTTGACGGTCTTGCCTATGAATCTCGCATATCGTTCGTCCTCCGGGTGGACGGCCACGGCGACGCAGGCGGGCAGAAGCTCCGGCCGGGAGGTGGCGATCTGCATCTCACCCTGCTCGGAGGAAAAGCGCATGTAATTGAGGCTGGTCATGCGCGAGTCGTACTCCACTTCGGCGAAGGCAATGGCCGTGCCGCAGCGGGGGCACCAGTTTACGGGATGGTCCTCCCGATAGATCAGGCCCTTGTCATACATGCGCACGAAGGAGGTCTGGGTCTTGACATAGTACTCAGGCTTCATGGTCACATATTCGTTGGACCAGTCGATGGACAGGCCCAGCCGCCCCATGGAGAGGTGGAAGCGCTCGATGGCCTCGTCGGTGAGCTTTTCGCAAAGCCTGCGAAACTCCTCTCTGGGGACCTGGTTTTTGGTGATGTGGTTAAGCTCCTCCACCTTCACTTCCGTAGGCAGACCGTGGCAGTCCCAGCCCTGAGGGAACATGACGTTGAAGCCCCTCATGCGCTTGTAGCGGGCTACGTAATCGATATAGCACCAGTTGAGAGCGTTTCCGATATGAAAATTGCCTGTTGGATAGGGCGGCGGGGTGTCGATGATGTATTGAGGCTTCTTCGACTCCCAGTCGAAGTGATAGATAGAACTGTCCCAGCTTTTCACCCATTTCTCTTCTACATTACTGAAGTTGTACTCTTTGGAGACCTCGCTCATCAGAACGCTCCCAGCTTTTAGGCTGGCCTCTTCAGTTGAACACAATGTTAATAGGATTATCGGTGGATGAGCATATCATGCAGCTACTCGTCTATCATGCCAATCAGTGTGATCCCAAAAAGTGTTCCGGAAAGAAGCTCGCCAGATTCGATCTGGTGAGGCTCACCGATCGGGTGAATGCCCTGCGCTCCTTCCTGGTTCTAAGCCCGTTCTCCGAAAAAGCCCTCTCCCCGGAGGATCGAGGGGCGAGGGGTCTGGCGGCGCTTGACTGCAGCTGGGCCCATGCCGAAGAGGTCTTCAGCCGCATGAGGCTGAACGAGAGGGCTCTGCCCTACCTGGTGGCCGCCAATCCGGTGAACTACGGCAAGCCCTTCAAGCTCTCCACCGTGGAAGCCCTGGCGGCGGGGCTGTTCATACTGGGAGAGGCCTCTCAGGCAGAGCTGATCCTATCCAAGTTCAACTGGGGGCATGTATTTTTGGAGATGAATCGGGAGCCATTGCAGGAGTACGCCGCGGCGAAGACCTCCGCAGAAGTGGTGAGAATCCAGCAGGCTTACATGCCGGATTAGATATGGCCGGTAGCTAACGACGCTTCACCGCAGAGAAACAATCAAGAATTCCCATCACCCATATTCATGAAGATGAACCTCCGTTCTTTGCGCGTCCTTTGTGAACTTTGTGATCTTTGTGGTGAAGGCGTTTGCCCCAGGGCCAGCCCAGTGGCCTACGGACTTTCACCACAAAGAGCACAAAGCGCACAAAGAACTCACAAAGAAGGCATTTTCGGAACCCATGAGAAGCGCACAGAAGAAGCAGAGAGGTGGGACTGAAAAATAGGAGACCGAGAAGCTTGGGAATTACTTCTCGATCTTCTCCAGCTCCGATTGCAGGTCACCGCCCAGGTCCACGCTGTAAAAGTCCCCATCTTCCGGCAGTTGCATGGCAAAGCCGGATGTGATGTCCAGGAGGGCCTCGCCCTCATCGACTGCAATGTCCAGGATATGCCCGCCGGCCTTTCGGTCCGCGGTTATGAAATGAAGGTGATATCCCGGCACATTGAGCCCCTCGGAGAACTGGGGAGCCCAGACGCCCACCACCGTCCCGGTGACATTTTCCATCTCGAAGACGCTCTGGTTCTTGACGGCGTCCACCAGCCGGAGATAGGGCTTCTCCTGCCTGGGAACGCTCCTGGTCTTGACGTACGGAAACGTTCCGTCGATTCTCAGGGCGTAAAAGACATTTGCGGAGTCAAGCTCTTCGTCGATCTGCCGGGACAGCTCCGTCATGTTTGACGCATTGTGAATGGCTGCAACTGCATCCGCCTGGAAGAATGTGACTGTGGAGAAGGG
>DAOPZB010000120.1:0-5817 GCA_035353195.1 Methanothrix sp.
ATCGATCTGCAAAAGGAGTACGACGACCTGGTGGATGTGCGCGTCTTCGTCTCCCGGGCGGGCGAGCAGGTCATCAAGTACTATAAGCTCTTCAACGACCTGGAGAAGAACTTCGACAAGGTCTGGGTGGAGATCAACGCCAACTCCCCCTTCCTGGCCGGACAGCTCCAGACCAGGCGCTACGAGTTCCTGCTGCTGGCCCCGACCACCTCCAATACCGTGGCCAAGATCTCTTTAGGCCTGGCCGACTCCCTCCTCTCCAATGCCGCCATCATGTCCCAGAAGGCATTCGTGCCCACCTACATCATGCCCTGCGATTATCTGCCGGGAGTGCTGACCACCATCCTGCCGGACGGCAGCGAGATGAAGCTGCGCATCCGAAAGGAGGATGCTGAGCATGTGGACCGGCTGCGCCGCATGGAGGACATCTTCGTGATCGAAAGGCCCGACCAGATCGCAGGCATATTCGGGAAGCATTTCTCAGAAATTTCTGCCGGAAAATAGGCGAGGAGCAGCATTTGGCCTGCTATTTTTCCGTTTCTTCCTTTGGCTCCTTGCTATTTTATGTGGGCGGTGAAGTGGTTCGTTGTCTCTGTGTCTCTGCGCCTCTGTGGTTTAGTTAGTACGTTGCTGATGATTAAGCCTACTGCTACTGAACAAAACCACAGAGACACAGAGGCACAGAGATAATATTAACCCTGAAAGACAGAACTACTTAAGTTAGTCCACAGGAAATAGCGAAGAAACCCCTTTACTGAGAGGGCTTCCTGGGGGCGGCAGGCACGGCGGGGATATCTTCCAGGCAGACAAGGTCGGAATGCTCCCCGGCGTAGATGCCCTTTACGAGAACAGTCCTGTTGCCGCAGGGGATGGTATCGTTTATGCTCAATACGCGGGCTAGCAGGGGCAGCCCCTTCCTCTCCACGGCCAGCCAAACCTGCATGGCCTGGCAGTCCACATCCTCCACCTGCAATGTGCAGTTGCCGATTGTGCAATTGTCATCCACGGAGAGGATGCTCTCCGCGGCGGGAGAGGATGGCGTCAGGAGAATTAGCAACAGTAGCAGCAGCATTGCGGCTGCCGCCCTTTTTGCCCGGCATGCAATAGTCGCCCCTGCCATATCAACCCCTGCAATAATTGCCCATGCCCACTTCATTCCGATGCCTCGAAAGGATTTTGTACTTATGAATCTATCGTGCATTTATTACTGTAGCTGCAAAAAGTAATACTGGTGTTTCCATGAAGGCTTCCAAGGACGTTGGCATACTTGTGCTGGGCCACGGCTCCAGCCTGCCCTACAACAAAGAGCTGGTGGAGAGCCTTGCCGCCATGATCGGCAAGATCCACCCCGGACCGGTCAGGACTGCTTATCTCAATATGAACCAGCCCAGCATCCCTGAGGGGCTGAAGAGCTTCGCCGGGACGGGCGTCTCCAGGATTGTGGCTCTGCCCCTCTTCCTGGCCCACGGGGTTCATACCCGCCAGGACATCCCCCATGAGCTGGGCATAGATCCTGCCGTTCGGCGGGGCACATTGAAGATCGGGGGCGAAGATGTGGCCGTCATCTGTGCCGAGCCCCTGGGCGTGGATGAATGCATCGCGGCACTGGCATGCAAGCGGGCGGAAGAGTCCTTAGTGTAGCCGTACTCGATACCATCCACGGCGGCTCCATCATTGCCGCAAAGATGGCCGAGTCCGGCCTGAATGCCCAGGCTCTGGAGGTCTACCATCACACCCCCGACCTGGGGGGCTATGACCTGGTGGTCAGCCCGGTTCACCTCTCCCCCAATAATCCGGCACTGGCCCAGGTCAGGAGGGAGAAGAAAAAGGTCATCTCTCACCATCAGGCGGTGGGGGAGCTGCTTTTAGCCCGGCGGGGAGGCCGTCCCCTCCCCCAGGTCTTCGAGGTCACCGGGACGCACAGCAAGACGACCTCGGCACTTCTGCTCTCCCTCATCCTCTCCGGCAGGAAGAGGGTCTTATCCCATACCACCCGCGGCCTGGAGGTCTGGGAGGACGGACGGCCCAGGCTGATAAGATCCGGGCTGTCCATAACACCGGCCAGCGTCATCTTGGCCCTGGATGCGGCCGCGGAGCAGGGCGTGCAGGCGCTGGTGGCCGAGGTCTCTTTGGGCGGCACGGGGCTCGCCGACTTTGGAATCATAACCAGCCTTTCGACGGACTATCTCATCGCCGGGCAAACCAAGTATGCCAGCACAGCCAAGCTGCAGATGCTCTCCCTGGCCAAAAGAGGGGCAAAGATCCTCTGCCATGCCGATGCCCGCCTCTCCGCCGATGTCACATTCGCCTCCGGTGGAATGGTGCGCGCCCGGCCGGACTCTCTGCTCTTTGGGGCAGAGAGGACCGGGCTGGACACGGACGACAGCCTGCATTTCGCCAGCTACGAGACGGCCATCGCTGCTGCTGCTGCGGCAGCCTGGGCGGCGGGCCTGACGGCAGGCGAGATTGCCCGTTCGATCTCCGGTTTTGCCGGCTTTGCCGGGCGGATGAAGACCATCGAGAGGGATGGCACAATTCTCTACGACTGCTCCAACTCCGGCCTGAAAGCAAAGGATGTGGACTGGGCCCTGGACCTGGCCAAGGGTGAAGGCCTAACCCTGGTGGTGGGGGAGGACGCAAAGACGGTCTGCGAGGGCATGAACATCCCGGCTCTTGCCGAGCTGCTCCGCCAGCGCCGGGCTGAGGCCGCCCGGCTGATCCTGGTGGGCGAGCGGCTGCTGCCTCTGGTCGATGGCCTGTCCGCGGAGTGGGCGGGCAATCTGGAGGAAGGGCTGGCAAAGGCCAATGAGGGCAGCCCCAAGAGGCTGCTCTCCTGTGTGAAGTGTTTCAGGTGATAAAATGGCAAATGTTTCAAGCGAAGTGCAAAATCTAACCATTCTGCATCCCAGGCCCAGCTCCATTGTGGCTGCGCTCTATACCCTGCGCGACCTGGGGGCCGAGGTGGTCATACTGCATGGGCCGAGCGGCTGCTGCTTCAAGCACGCCCGCCTCCTGGAAGAGGATGGGGTGCGGGTCTTGACCACGGCCCTCGATGAGGCGGGATTCGTCTTCGGAGGCCAGCAGACACTGACCCAGCTTCTCAAGAAGGCCAGGGATATGTTTCACCCCCGGCTCATGGCTGTATCGGGGACTTGCAGCAGCATGATCATCGGCGACGACCTGCATCAGGCTGTGCTGAACGCCGAGCTGGACATACCCGTTCTGGAGGTGGAGGTTCATGCCGGCTATCGGGACAACACCAAGGGAGTGATCATCACATTGGAGGCCGCCCGGGACAAGGGCATCATCGATGAGGTGGAGCTGGCTCGCCAGAAGGCCCTTCTCGCCAAGGCGACCGAGGTCGAGAGGCTCTATGGCGCGGCGAGCAGCGAATACCTGGCTCCGGAGAGGGGCGATATCAAGTACGAGGCTGCCGCCAGGCTTCTGGAGCTATTGCGCCAGGGCAGGCGCGGCCTGAATATCCTCAATGCCAAGAAGGAGACGGCCTACATGTTTGCGGACATCACCGCCGCCGTATCCCAATTGGGGGGCGGACAGGTCGACACGCTGGCCAATCTGGATGAGGGCCTGGGGCTGCCCAAGGTGAGGAGGGATGCGGCCAACATCGCCCGCGACCTCAAGGAGAGGGGCGTGCAGTTCACGAATATCGGCGGCCTGGACGAGTATCCCGTGGCTGGAGAGGCGGTGCAGAGGTGGGTTGCAGGAAAGCACTACGACTTTGCCGTGATCTCCGGAGTGCCCCATGCCATCCCGGCTGCTGCTTTGCAGGGAATGGAGGTCTTCTCCATAACCAACGGCCCCCGCCAGGTGCGGCCCCTGCGCGATCTGGGGCACAGGCATGTGATGGTGGAGATCGACCTTCATCCCAAGACCATGGGGGTCAAGTCAATGGTGGAGTCGGAGTTCGGAGCCACCCTGCGCGCCCTGGCGGCGGCGGGCGGCAAAGCCTGAAGGCTGGGGAGTGGGGGGCGCGGTCCCCCCTTTCAAATTTTATTCAGGGTAATTGGCGCGTCCACCTCTGTCGGCCCTCCGTGTGCTTCTCGTGGCACGAAAATGCCATCTTTGTGAGTTCTTTGTGCCCTTTGTGGTGAAAGTCCGTAGGCCATCGGCCCGGCCCTGAGGCAAACGCCTTCACCACAAAGATCACAAAGTGCGCACAAAGAATGATAGAGAGCGTGAACAACTGAATGAACTGAGGATGGCCGCACAAAGTAACGAGAGGCCAAAATAATCAGAGCCCTGGCTAAGTATGGCTGGAAAGCCGCCGGCAGGCGGCTACGTTTTAAAAGAATTTTAGAAGGCTTTGGGCAGTTCCGTAAGAAGGGCGTATATGACAAAGCCGATGGTTCCGATGATGCCTATGCCGGCCATGGAGATCTTGGCGATCATATTGAATTCTTCCCGGCTGGGCTTTCTGGCCAGCTTCAACACCCTCAGGTAATCCTCTATCTTGGTGGACGGCATGGAGACGCCAAAGTCCATATTGTCCAGGTCCAGCTTGCTCTTCAAATCCAGCTTATTCTTGAGGTCGAGCTTCGGCTTATCGGAGCTCTTCTTTGGAGTATTTTCAGTTCCCTCGCTCATTCCCGCAGGACAACGAATTGGGGAATGAAAAACCTTGCGGTACCGGTCAGCCCGCCTGAGCAGATGCTGGGCAGCAATCGACGACTGCTGCAGACCTGGTCGAGATATGCACATTCGCGTTGCATCAGAATCCCTACGCAGTCTTAATATTTCGTATTCTTTCATATTATCGCTCAAATAATTTTGAATATAGCGAATGGGATTGGACTTGCCATGAAGATGATCTGGGCGACCATCCGGCCGGAGGTGCTGGACCGGGTGGTGCGGTCCCTGGCCGTGCGCGGCTACTTGGCCATGACCCGCTTTGATGTCTATGGCCGGGGAAAACAGAGGGGTGTGATCGTAGGCGGGGAGAGCTATGATCTGCCCAAGACGGTGCTGATGATGGTAGTGGAGGATAGCAGTGTGGATGAAGCCGCTACCATCATTGAGGAGAATGCCCGCACCGGCTGCGCCGGAGACGGCAGGATCTTCATCACGGCTGTCGAGGAGGCGCGCACCATCCGCACCGGAGAGAGGGGGCTTTGAAGGGCTGAAGGTTTGAGTGGGCGAAGAAAAGGTTCTTTGCCTCTGTGTCTCTGCGCCTCTGTGGTTTAGTAATTGGTAAGTTGCCTGCAATTAACGCCTAATGCTACTGAACAAAACCACAGAGGCACAGGGGAAAATAAACGATTTCCTTCTCAATGCGGGTTACCCGCCCCCTATTCAGCCAATACCTAAAAATAATGTCACAGATGAGGCCTTATTCTTGTCTCTTTTCCAACTCGTGAGTGGAGGACGGCAGCGTGGACGAAGCCGCTGCGATTTTCGAGAAGCGTTCCAGCATGGTCTGTGCCGGAGATGGCCGTATCTTCATCACGACGGTCAACGAAGGCTCACCATCTGCGCGGAGGAGATGGGCTGATTGGCTGGAGTTGGGTAATCGTAATGGCTGCAAAGGTTTTGTGGTGTCCAGAGCTAGGAAAAATCCAGAAATTTAGTTGAATCAAGATATATTATACTCCCAAGATTTCTGAGTAAATTAGATAAATCAGAACTTTGAATATTTTTGAAAATTTCAATGAAGGCGATGGACATACTTGAGCGCATTAAAGCTCTCCTCGGGGGGCGCAAATATATAATTACCACGCATGCAATATCGAGGATGACCGACCGGGGCGTGGCTATCCAGGATCTGATAAGTTTAATAGCTGACGGAGAGATAATAGAAAC
>DAOPZB010000121.1:0-5810 GCA_035353195.1 Methanothrix sp.
ACGCACAGAGACGGATGGAAGACTGTTGGGCCACTTCTTCTCAGAAATGGATAGGTGCAGCGGAGTGATGGCAGCCGATGTCGCAGCTGAGTTTCAATGGGGCCACTTCTTCTCAGAAATGGATAGATGGTCGGTTTTGGAGCCTTTACTGCTATCGACGAAATGCCGTTTTGCGAGCATCGACGATTTTTCATTTATTCCTAAAAGAAAATATTAATATTTGCACCCATTTTCGATGTGCTTCGACTTTGCGAGCATCGATTTTGGACAGTTGCCGCCCGTTGCTGGTGGCCTTTTTTGGAGCCGATGCCCGCAAACCGTTTTAAAGAATTATCATAAAAATTTTATATTAAAATACTATCGGCTGGCATGCGATTTTCTGCAGGAATCTCCTGCTTTTTGCCTCGTCCATCCGTCTGGCCCGGATGGCCCCTGGCCGATAAGGGGGGCGTGCTCGCCGGATCAATTACATCATCAATGATGGCATTACTACTATCTAAGCTTTCCCTGGCGGGGGGATGGAGCGGTGGTCTCGCGGCACCTGCTCGCGCCGCCGTGCTCGCGGGCGGGGCGCGCGCGCATGGGTGCGCGCAGTGGGGGGGCCTCGGAGCCGGTCTTTGACTAAACCATGATCCTCAAAGATTCAAAGCTCGAACCTCGTGAGGTCTCTGTGGTACGAAAATTCCATCTTTGTGAGTTCTTTGTGCGCTTTGTGTCCTTTGTGGTGAACGTCCGTAGACCACTGGTCTGCCTGGCGCAAACGACTTCACCACAAAGAGCACAAAGCTCACAAAGTACGCTTGCTATCCTCTGAGGATTATTGCTATTTTCGTCTCTGTGCGTTCTCTGTGCGCTCTGTGTCTCTGTGGTGGCCGTTCGTGGGACTTGTTTGAGTTGTAGCCATTGCCTCTCCCAGGATCTCCCCGTGCGCATCCCTGAAACCGCGGTCCCTCATCTGACAGGAGCACCGCCCCTTAAACCAGGGGTACGCCGTCATCTTCTTCCAGATCTCCGGCAGGCCCGTCTCCCGGATGTTGCCAAAGGACAGAGGCATGTAGGCGCAGGGCAGGGCCTCGCCCGCTCCGTCCACGTGGATCCATCTCCTGCCGGCAAAGCAGCCGAACATCTCCGGCCCCAGCAGGTACGGCAAGGCTGTCACCCTCGGCCCATCGGAGCGGTTCTTGGACTTGTGAAAGCTCTCCAGCCTGGCCACGTCCCCATCGGAGAGCACCTCATTCTCATGCGAGGCCCAGCGGCCCACGGCCACTATCTCGTAGAGGGACAGCTCGTGAGCGCCCAGCCGCGTCGCAAGCGAGAACGCCTCCTCCAGTTGGTCGATGTTGTGAGGTGAGGTGACCATGAACAGGTCCACCAAGAGGCCGGCGGCTAGGGCGTTCTTTACCCCGGATAGGGCATCGCGGAAGGCTCCAACCCGGCCTCTAATTCGGTCATGCTCCTTTTCATCCGGGCTGTCGATGCTGATCCGCACGGCGTACAGGCCGGCCTGCTTGAGATCGCGCGCCCGCTCCGCTGTGAGGTGATAGCCGCTGGTAAAGGACGTGGCGATGGCCCGATCGCCCACGGAGGCCACCAGCTCCGGCAGGTCTTTTCTCAGCATGGGCTCTCCTCCATCGAAGGTGATCAGGTAGGAGCCCATCTCCAGGGCCTGGGAGATGGCGCTCTTTACGAGGTCGCTCTCCAGGATCTCCCCCTGCCGGGAGGGGGCGCTGCAATGGATGCAGTCGTTGGGGCAGGCCCGCATGACGGCAATGGAAAACTGGTCGGGCACAGGCCGGCGGGCTAAAGCCCCTATCTGAGCGGAGAGCATGCGGTCGAAGGCCAGGCTCGGAGCGGGCGGAATCCAGGTGGAGAATATGAATCTGTCCGGCCCGGAGGAGATGGGCTTTTCATCGGCGAAGATCTTATTGATCCTGTCCATCACCGGCCCGGCCAGTGGAGCCAGAGCGCCCCTGGCTGCCAGACGAATGCCCTTTCCCTCCTCGCCAGGGAAGGCATCGATCTTCAGCAGAGGCTTTTTTGCAATCTGCATCTCAAAAGTCCCCGGCCTGTCATCTCATCCACTATGCCCTTCAGGCGAGCCTTCATACCCTCGCCCCCAGCCGACCGATCGAGGGCAGCTTTTGCGGCACGGCTGCTGTCCTCAATGGCCTTCAGGCACATCTGCCGGGGAGCGTCCCCGGATTGAATGCTGCTGTAGATCCTGGGAAGGGTGACGGAAGTCTTCTGAGAGGATTTGCCCTGGTCCAGGCCCAAAAACTCCTCCAGGTCATCGAGCACCTGATAGCCGAGACCCAGGTGCCGGCCATAATCTTCAAAGCAGGCCACGTCCCGGCCGCTGCCTCCAGCGATGAGAACCCCCATCCCGGCAGAGGCAGAAAAGAGCGTGGCAGTCTTCCTGGAGATGCACTGATAATAGTCATCCGGGCTGCTGGCCGCCGACATATCGAGAAGCTCGCCCTCCGCCATGTCCATGCAGGCCCGGGAGAAGGCCTTTATCACCGGCTGGCTGTAGCCGGATACCAGGTCTATGGATCGCGAGATGAGCCAGTCGCCTGCCAGAAGGGCCGCCTCCGGACCATAGCGCTCGAAGACGCTCTGCGCGCCCCGCCTCTCCACCCCCAGGTCTAAGATGTCATCATGCACCAGGGAGGCGGCATGAACCAGCTCGACCGCCAGGGCGGCGTTCATGGCCTGGCGAGCAGTGCCTCCAAAGGCCTGGGCGGAGAAGAGCAGGATGAGAGGCCTGACCCTCTTTCCCGGAGAGGTGAGCACATAGCCGATTATCTCTCCCAGGGGAGAGTCGGGCAGAGTCCTTGCGAGGGCCGCAAGCTCATCATTGATGAGATGGTATTCATCCCAGCCGGAGAACATCGATTGGGATAGTGCCGGCATAGCTATTTAGCTTTTGCTGATAAAAATAAATCGATTAGTAAATATTTTATATTCTGGCCGCCCGAAATCTTTAACGAAAGCTATAACTGCCTTCCTCCCTGCCCAGATCTGTGAGCCTCCCGTCCGCAGACCTGCTTTTATTGCTCCTGCCTCTGTCAAACCTGCTCTCGCTCGACCGGCTCGCTGGAAGCTGGCTGCTGCTCTCCCTGCTAGGAGCCTCAGCCATGGCGGTAACCGGAATAATTGACAAGCTGGTCCTCAGCAAGTACGTGACAGATCCTCTGGCGTACCTCGCCGCCCTGGTGGCCATGCAGCAGGCAGTGATCATGATTATTCCGGCCTGCTTCGGCTGGGGGTACATCTATCCCTATTCTCTCTTCGCCCTGGCAGCGGGAGGGGTGCAGGTGGTGCTCTGGGCGGCCTACCTTCTCGCCCTGCAGAAGGAGGAGACCAGCCGGGTGGCGGCCATGGTCTATGTCTTTCCCGTGTTCGTCTTCCTGGGAGCCTATCTCCTCTTAGGCGAGACGCTCTCCCTCCGGCACTACGCCGGCGGAGCGCTGCTGGTAGCCAGCGCCTTCTTCGTCTCCTATCGCCCGGAGCAGGGGGGCACTCCCGCCGGCCTCTCCCCGGCACTCAAGTACATGGCCGTCTTCTGGATATTCACCGCCGTCTACGCCCTGGCCGCCAAGCTCCTGCTGGCCTTCATGAGCGAATGGCACCTCATGCTCTGGTCGTCCCTGGGAAGCATGCTGGCGGTGCTGCCCATCCTGGCGAAGAGCAGCCTGCGTCGTGAAGCCCTGGCCTACCTTCGGGGCGGGCCGCGGCTGCTCTCCGCCATGCTGGCCGACGAGCTGTTCGACCTTTTGGGCCGCGGAGCGTTCATCTTCGCCTACGCCGCCGGATCAGTTGCCCTGGTCTCCAGCGTCTCCGCCCTTCAGCCCTTCATCACCCTGCTCTATGTGGCGGCACTGGGTCTGGCGTTTCCGGGAATCCTGGTGGAGGAGCTGGATAAAAGGACCCTGGCACTCAAGGGCCTGGCGATTATCATGATAGTAGCGGGGGTGTATCTGGTGTCTTGATGCAAATTCAAAAAAGTTATTAATCCTGAAGGATAGAATTTAACGGCAACCATGGCAGAAAAGACTGGCAGAGGCCGGCTGCTCTTCATAGATAACATCCGCTGGACTGTGATCGTCCTGGTGGTCATGGTCCATGCGGCAGTAACCTATTCAGGGCTGGGCCGCTGGTACTACTATGAGCCCCAGGAGACGGGCGCTCTCTCTGGCCTCTTCTTCGGATTTTTCCTGTCAAGCGCCCAGGCGTTTTCCATGGGACTGCTCTTTCTGCTGGCCGGCTACTTTGTGCCCGCCTCATTCGACCGCAAGGGCCCTGGCGGATTCCTGCGAGGCCGGGCGGTGAGGCTGGGCATTCCCACCCTGATCTTCATGCTCTTTCTCGAGCCATTGCTGTCTGTTCTTCCAGCGGCGGTGCGAGGAGACCCGGTCCTCTCCTCTGCAGGCAGGCGTTATCTCGAATACATCCTGACCCTGGAGTTTCTGGGAGGCACAGGACCCATGTGGTTTACTGCCGCACTGCTCATCTTCTCGGCGGCCTATGCCGCCTTCCGCTGTCTTTCCCTGCGAAAGCCCGGACGGAAAGAAAAGGAATACAATGGGCACGACTCCCCGTCCCCTCCGCTGCCGGGATGGAAGGGCGGCCCCAAGGCCCTGCCGATGGACAGAGACGGCTGGCTGCCCGGCCACAGACACCTGGCAGCCCTCGCGCTGCTCGTTGCCGCGACAGCCTTCGCCATCAGAATCTTTCAGCCCATCGGCACAGACGTTCTGAACATGCAACTGTGCTTCTTCGCCCAGTACATCATCCTCTTCATCGTCGGAATCGCCGCCTATCGGATGGATTTGCTGCTCAGGATCCCCTCGGCTCTAGGAATGGACTGGCTGAAGGCTGCCTTGCTCGCAGGCCCTGCCATCTGGCTGGCCATGATGCTTGCCGGAGGCGCTGCCTCTGGAAATTTAGCTCCTTTTTGGGGCCGCCTGCACTGGCAGAGCGCCGCCTATGCCCTCTGGGAGTCATTCTTTTCTGTGGGCATGTGCCTGGGAATTATCGTCCTCTTCAGAGACCGATGGAACCGCCAGGGCAGTCTTGAGAGGTTTTTGTCGGACAATTACTTCTCAGTCTACGTCTTCCACCCGCCCATCCTGGTCCTGGTCTCCCTGGCCCTGCGGCCCTTCGGCTGGCACCCGATCGCCAAGTTCATAGCCGCCTGCGCCATAGCCCTGCCGCTCTGCTTTTTGGCCAGCCACTTCATCCTGAGAAAGATCCCACTGCTAGGGGCCGTCCTGCTAAAATGAAGACCCTTGCTCATCGCTAAACTCACAAAGATCGAACTGAGGATAGACACAAAATAGCGAGGAGCCCGAATAGATCCGGATAGCGACCCCGAGAAAAAAGAGAAAAGGGGCTGAAGAAGCTTCAGCCGAACAGGGCACCGAGGCCCTCGACTCCGCTCTCCTCGGCTGCTTCCTTGTCCTCGACAGCCTCTTCTGCCTTGGCCTCGGCCTTGGCGGAGTGGGCGGCAGCGACTGGAGCTGCTGCGGCAGCGGCTACGGGCACGGCGGCGGCCTGGGAGAGCACTGTGGCGATATCCACGCCATCCAGCGCAGCCACCAGGGCCTTGATCCTGACCTCGTCGGCAGCCACACCGGATGCCTCGACTACCTTCTTGATTCCATCCTCGTCAACGGTCTTGCCTGCGCTGTGAAGCAGCAGAGCAGCATATACATATTCCATTTGAATCAACCTCTAATTTAAACTGAATTTCATCCGAATAGAGCACCTAGCCCCGCGGCGGTGTCTCCTTCATCCTTTTTCTCTTC
>DAOPZB010000122.1:0-5747 GCA_035353195.1 Methanothrix sp.
CTTTCCCATGCCACATTGATGGGTATATAAAGTCAAAGGTTTCGGGACTACACAGTCTCCGGACAATCATGGCCTTCCTCGACCTGTAAAGCACAGGATATTTATCTGATAGATGACAGATAAGGATAGATGCTCTTGGCGGTTTGATGTGAGTGGAGTGATGGTTCTCTATCTCTGTGTCTCTCTCGCCTCTGTAGTTTAGTTAGTGCGTTGCTGACAATAGAGCCTAATGCTACCGAGCGAAACCACAGAGACGCAGAGGCACAGAGAGCGAGCTAACAACCTTAAAGAAAGAGGAACCAAATTTAGCCGCAAGAAATGGCGAAGAATAGAAAAGAACCAGATTAGAATGCAAGGGGGCGGGGATTTGGATTCAAATTTAAATTCAAATATAAATATTAATCTTCAATTTTTGGGTGCGGCACAGTCGGTCACAGGCTCAATGCATCTGGTAGAGGCAAACGGCCGGAAGATTCTGCTGGACTGCGGCCTGGTTCAGGGGAGGAGGCAGGAGGCCAGGAGGCAGAACTCCGAGCTGGCCTTCGATCCCCGGCAGATCGATGCCGTGATACTCTCCCATGCCCACCTGGACCATACCGGCAGGCTGCCGGTCCTGGTCAGCAGGGGATTTGACGGTAGCATATTCTCCACATCGGCGACCCGTGACCTGTGCAGCGCCATGCTGCGCGACTCCGCCCTCCTCCAGGAGTCGGATGTCAGGTTTGTCAACAAACTGAACGCTGAAAAGGGATTGCCGCCCATCGAGCCGCTCTATTCCCTTCAGGATGCGACAGCCTGCATGAAGCTCTTTCGCACCGTGGAATGCGGGCGGAGGATGGAGATTTTGCCCTTCATCAGGCTGACGTTCAGGAATGCCGGACACATCCTGGGCTCGGCCTCGATCACCCTGGAGGTCGCCCATGAAAGTGCGACCAGTGTGGAGGAGGCCTGGGATGAGAGGTCGGTGAAAACCCTGGTCTTCACCGGGGACCTGGGACGGGAGGGCGCGGCGGTGGTGCGGGATCCGGAGCGTGTGCCGAGGGCGGATGTGCTAATCACCGAGTCCACCTACGGAGGACGGCACCACAGCCCCATGAGCGAGGCCAAGGACAAGCTGGCCAGGATCGTCAATGAGACGGCAGACCGGGGAGGGCTGCTCATCATCCCCGCCTTTGCCGTGGGCAGGACGCAGGATGTGGTCTATCACCTGCATGAGCTGATGGACGAAAAGAGGGTTCCCTCCATGCCGGTCTACGTGGACAGCCCCCTGGCGACCAACATCACTGAGATCTTCCGGGCTCATCCGGAGTGCTACGATGAGGAGACGGAGCAGTTGCTTCTTAATGACGGGGGACGGGATCCCTTCGGATTCAAGAGGCTGGTTTACACCCACACCACCGATGAGTCGAAGGCCCTGGCGGGGGCAAAGAGGCCGGCCATAATCATCAGCGCCTCGGGGATGTGCGAGGGTGGCAGAGTGCTGCACCACCTGCGAAGGAACATCGGCGACCCCAGGACCACAGTGCTCTTCGTGGGCTTCCAGGCGGAGAACACCCTGGGCAGAAAGATGCTCCAGGGGGACAGGATCGTCAAGATCTTCGGAGAGGATCATGCCGTGCGGGCCAAGATGGAGGAGATCGACGGCTACAGCGCCCATGCCGACCAGGAGGAGCTGCTTGGGTTTGTGAGGAAGATTGCTGAGCCGCCGGGAAAGGTCTTTGTGGTGCACGGGGAGATCAACGCCTCCAGGGCACTGGCAGGAGAGCTGTCGGGCTTGGGGATTGCCGATGTGGTCATCCCGGAGAGGGGGGAGAGGTTCGAGGTTTGAGGCTAGCGTCAGCAGAAGCCTCAGACCGCCATTTTTTCCTCTAATCGCTGGCCACAGCAAGCCACAAAGATCACAAAGCGCACAAAGAACTCACAAAGATAGGGATGTGGTGCACGACCTCCTGGCCTTCCTGGCGGAGAGGATGCTGGAGATGAACAAGGAAAAGCAGCAGGAGATCTGGGGCTTCCTGGGCTGGCTGGAGGGCTACCAGGGTGCAAAGGTCGAAGACCTCACGCCCAAGACAAAGCTGCAAGTCTACTACGAGCAGGATTTTGAGGGCTTTTTAGCAGTACTCAAGAAGAACAGAAAAAAGGCTCCTCGCTATTTCCTGTGGGTGGTGAAGTGGTTCTTTGTCTCTGTGTCTCTCTCGCCTCTGTGGTTGGCCAGGCCAACAATTAAGCCTACTGCTACTGAACAAAACCACAGAGGCACAGAGGCACAGAGATGAGAATAAACCTTTTAGACAGAGCAACTCAGTTTAGCCACAGGAAAGATTGAAGCGGATTCTTCAAAACACCATCCACTGCACACCCACTACGGTGGCTGTCACAATGACCCCGGCGGCGGCAACCCCGGCGGCGATGGCCCCGAAGGCCGGCCAGAAACGAAATCCCAGTAGGAAGGCGATGGCGCAGCCCGTCCAGGCTCCGGTCATGGGCAGGGGGATGGCCACGAATACGGCCAGCGCCGCCAGCCCGAAGTTCTCATGATCCTGGATGTACTTCTTCCTGGTGCGGGCAAAGAGCCATGAAAAGAACCTCTCTCCCGGAGAGCAGCGCCTAAGGAATTCGGATACCGGCCCCAGGAAGAGCAGCAGGGGAATTACGGGCAGCAGGTTGCCGAAGACGGCCAGAAGGTAAGCATCCAGAGGAGAGTATCCGTAGATGCCTATGGCCAGAGGTATGGCTCCCCGGACCTCGGATACGGGAAGAGTTGCCGCCAGCAGAGTCATCAGCCAGGCGGGGAGAGTGGGGAGTGCAGGAAGAATCTTCACTCACCTATGGTTCCTTTGATCTCCACCTTGAAAACCGCCTCCTGAGCCGGAGAGGATACGGATATGGTCAGATCCACAGGGATCTTTCCCAAAGCTATGGCAAGAGGCTTGCCGGAATTGCCGACCTGCACATTGACCCCCTGGGAGAGTTTGCTGATGGCCCCTATGAGCGAGGCGAAGTCCACCGTCTTTGCCACCGACTGCAGATCGGGGATGATGGTGATGGGAGAGACCTCGATGGGCCCGACGGCCAGAGGGTTTGTCCTGTCGCCCGATACCCTGGCCGAAATGGGGCCGCCCTCGCCGGAGACCTGGACGCTTAAAGCCCCATCCTTTCCCGTTCCCTTAACCTTGGCCACCAGGGGATGCTTCTCCAGATCCTCAGAGCCCTGGACAATGGCCGTTGCGTTTGTATCAACCTTGAAGGTCACCATCGTATCACCGCCACCACATTGTATTTTCTGGCATATAAACCCTGAACCCCGCCAGGCCATATTATGATTATGAACTTAATAAATAAATTAATATTATCAGCGAAAGGCTGATATCTTCGGGGCGCACGTTAAACACCGATGCTGGAAGTAGGCTATCTACATATCGACAATCCCATTGCCGTCATATCTTCTCCAAATCATCAGGACTTTAGCAATGCTGCGGGCTTGCTCCTCCTGGACGGCTTCGACTTGGACGAGGCCACCCTTGAGGAGATGCAGGCCGGCCTGGATAAAATGAAATCGGAGAGGGCGAAGGGCGGAGCCGGAAAGGCGAAGGGAGCCATCGGCATATCAGCCACAGCCTCTCGCGATGAGCCCCTCCTTGAGGCCGCCCGGCTGGCCAGCAAGAATCTGTCCCTTCTCGACCTGAGGCTCTCGAAGATCCGCGACCCCATCCGGCTGCTGGAGCTCATACCCCGCCTCAAACGCTGCGGCGTCACCCTTTCTCTGAGAATCAGGCCGGAGGACCTCTCCCCAGAACTCCTGGAAAAGCTGAACGAGAGCGAGCTTGATATCATTCACCTCGACTTGCGGGGCCTGAACGGAGCCGGCCCAAAGATTGTCAAAAAGGCCAAAGACTGCCGCGGCCCGGCCATCATGGCTCTGGCCGATGTCGGTGAGTTTGACGATGCCAAGAATCTGCTCTCCATGGGCGCAGACGTCGTCTCTCTGCGGGGTGCCGATCCGGAGTTCGCCGAGTGGCTTTCCGGGGCCATGCAGGAGTACGACGGCTTGAGCGGCTGGTGCAACGCCCCCAAACACATCTGCGCGGGAGGCGACCTGCGCGGCCTGGCCTTCTGCTGCCCTCCCGTCAAACACTGCCCGGTGCTGGGCGCTCTCAAGAAAGCGGGAATGACCCCGGAGGAGTTTGTGGAAAAGAAGCTGGCCTTCGCCCAGGGAACGCCCCTGGAGAAGGGTGACGGCACCTGCTTTGGTAGCCTTGTCTGGTGCTGCAAAGCCACCAAAATGTGCTATCTGAGAGACGCCGCCCTGGCCAAAATCGGCCTATCCTCCAGGGAATACATGAAGCTGAAGAAAAAGCTGGCGGAAGAGCTTCTCTCCCGGCCGTCCTGATCCATCATATCCTGCGAAATTATGAGCCGCCATTTCAATGACCCGGATGGAATAGCTCAGAGCGCAGTCCTGGCCATGCTCTTTGAGCTGTCCTCCAGCCCCAAGCCGGGAAATGTGGATCGCTGCCACGATTTTCCCGATATCGGCTTTCATCACTTCCTGGCCAGCGCCGTCTCTTCCTATCCGGTCTTCAGAAAGGCTGCTGTGGCCGAAGGGGAGACGATGAGGGATGGGGAGTCTCAGCAAAGCGATAACGGCGTGGGCTCCCTCATCTTCCAGGCGGTGAGTGCCTGGCGGAGGTGGAACCTGTCGAGCAACACCCACTTCGGCTCACTCACCCTCATGATTCCCCTCGCCCTGGCCGCAGCCAGGCCGGGAAAGCTAGAGGACGAATTGAAGAGCGTCCTGGCGGAGACCACCGTCATGGATGCAGTGGAGTTTTACAGGGCGTTTCAGTTGGCCGGGGCCAGGGTGGCGGAGGTGGAGAGCTTCAGCCTCAACGACGGCGGCTGGGAAGCGGCCCTTCGCGACAGCAATAAGACCCTTCTCGACCTCATGCGGCTGTCGGCAGGCCATGACCTCATTGCCAGGGAGTGGTCAGCCGGCTATCGGCGCATATTCCTCCTGGCGGACAGGATCTGCAAAGAGACTGAGCAGTGGGGGATCAACGACGGCACAGTACGGTCCTTCCTCCAGGCCCTCTCCGAAGAGCCGGACAGCCTGATCTCCGCCAAGTTCGGGATAGATGTCGCCCGCCGGGTGTCGGAGAAGGCAGGCGAGGCGCTCTTTGACCCTACGCTCCGGAAAGCACGCGAGCTGGACGTCGATCTCCTCGAGCAGGACATCAATCCTGGCTCCACAGCAGACCTGATTGCAGCAGCTTTATTTATCTCCCTTCTGAGGGGTTTGAGGTTTTAATCATGCTTTATGGAAACGCAGGCCTGGATGAACTGGGAATACTGGACGGAATCAATGAGATAATCGCCACCACAGAGACGCGGGGCCGGATCAATGCCGCGCCCCTGGGAATCATACGGGAGGGCGACAGCCTCTACGTCAGGCTCTTTTTGGGAACTCACACCTACGAAAACGTTCTCACCAGGGGCTGGTTTGTGGCCAACATCAGCCATGATGCCTGGCTCTTTGCCGAGACTGCTCTGGAGGACCTGCCACCCGAATGCTTCGACCGCCGGGAGGACCTGCCCGTGCTCAAGGATGCCGAGGCCTGGGGCCTGTTCAAGTGCGAGGCCTTTGCCACCGATATCATCATTGCCAGGGTGGAGCTGGTTAAAGGAGAGGTGCGCAGAAGGGACTTTCGAGCCGTCAACCGGGGGGCCAATCTGGTGGTGGAGGCGGC
>DAOPZB010000123.1:0-5727 GCA_035353195.1 Methanothrix sp.
TTTATATGATGACTCAGGTTACTACTTTCACGTAGTATTTAAGATTAGAGGAGATTTAGATCTTAGATGCTGGATATAAAAGACCTCGGCTCCTGGCTGCCCCAGGAGGCAGTGAAGCTATATGAGGACCGCGGATACCGGGAGTTGTACCCCCCTCAGGCCGAGGCTGTAGAGAAGGGCCTGATGGATGGCAAGAGCATGCTGCTGGCCATGCCCACCGCATCCGGCAAGACCCTCCTCGCCGAGCTGGCCATGCTGCGAGCGGCATTGCAGGGGCGGCGCTGCGTTTACATCGTGCCCCTGCGTGCCCTGGCTACAGAAAAGTACGATTCATTCAAGAAGTTCAGGGATCTGGGGCTGGCCATCGGCATCAGCACCGGAGACTTCGATAAAAGAGACGAGCGCCTGGGAAGAAACGACATCATCATCGCCACCTCAGAGAAGGCGGACTCGCTCATGAGAAACGGGGCCTCCTGGGTGAGGGACCTGGGCGTTTTAGTGGTGGACGAGATTCACCTGCTCAATGATCCCGGCCGCGGCCCCACTCTGGAGATGACCATCACCAAATTGCGCCACCTCAATCCATCATTGCAGGTCATCGGCCTGTCGGCAACCGTGGCCAACGCGGCAGAGCTGGCCGGCTGGCTTCATGCCGAGCTGGTTTTGAGCGACTGGCGCCCCATCCGTCTCCGGGAAGGGGTGATCTGCAATGGAAGGCTGGTGTTTTTGGACGGCGAGGCCCCGCTCACCGCCGGGGGTGGGCCTGGATCGGAGGGCATGGAGGCGGCAGAAGCCGGGTTTTCTGCTCCAGGAGGCAAATCTCCGGATTCTGGGGCAGCCAGGGCTGAAAAGAGAGCATCCCGAGCAGTATCCAAATCCGGGCCCTGCAAAGACGAGGCATTGACACTGGTCAGAGACACCCTCTCCCAGGCGGCCCAGATACTCATATTCGAAAACTCCAGGAAGAATGCCGAGGCGGCTGCCGGCAGGCTGTGCAGCCTGCTGCCCGCCCATCAGGAGGCCCTTGATCTCTCCCAGAGCATCCTGGCCACGGGAGAGAGCGAGACCGCCCAGCGCCTGGCCTCCTGTGTCCTGCGCGGAGTTGCCTTTCACCACGCCGGCCTGCTGCCCGAACAGAGGAGGCTGGTAGAGCAGGGATTCCGCGATGCCAAGATCAAGGTCATAGCCAGCACCCCCACCCTGGCGGCGGGCCTCAATCTCCCGGCCAGAAGGGTTCTGATCAAAAGCTACAAGAGATACGAATACGGCCGGGGAATGGCTCCCATCCCGGTGATCGAGTACCGGCAGATGGCCGGCCGGGCGGGCAGGCCGGGGCTTGATCCCTACGGCGAGTCGTTTCTGCTGGCCAAAAACGATGCGGAGATGGAGGAGCTCTTCAAGCACTACATCAACGGCACTCCGGAGGAGATCTGGTCGAAGCTCGCCAGCGAGAGCGCCCTTCGGGTGCACCTGCTCTCCACCATATCCGCCGGCTTTGCCCAGAGCGAGGCCGAACTAAAGGCCTTTATTGCCACCACGTTCTATGCTCAGCAGCAGGAGCCCTGGAACCTGGATATCACCATCGAAAAGGTCCTGGACTTTCTCAGGGACAACGGCATGATACAGGGAAGCGATGGCGGAGACCTCGTCCCTACCAGGCTCGGCTCCCTGGTCAGCAGGCTATACATCGATCCCCTCAGCGCCGTCATCATGCTGGAAAACCTGGAGAAAAAGAAGATCGCATCGACGGAACAGGCGGGCGGCGCATTCTCCAGTGCCCTCGACCTGGCCCGGGCAGCCAGACGGACGCCATCGGACCTCGGCCTCATCCATCTCATAACCATGACCCCGGATATGGGCCTGCTCTATGTTCAATCAGCGGACGCCTGGATTGAGGAGTTCATAGATCAGCATCAACCGGAGCTCTATGATGAAGACAATTACGATTATCTCCTGCGCGAGGCCAAGACGGCGGCCATGCTCATGGACTGGATCGGCGAGGTCAATGAGGAGAAGATCGGCAGCAATTACCACATAGGTCCGGGAGACATCCGCCGCCTGGCAGAAACGGCTGAGTGGCTCATTCACTCCCTGGCCGAACTGTCCAAGCATCAGGAGCTGGGCATCACCTTTAAAACAGAACAACTGGCGGAGCGCATTCACTATGGAGCCGGGCCGGACCTTCTCGCCCTGCTCAGTCTGAAGGGCATCGGCCGGGTGAGGGCGAGAAAGCTGCATTCCTCTGGGATCACGAGCATGGAGAAGCTCAAGGCCGCCGGTCAGGAGCAGATCGCCCGACTGCTCGGATCCAAGATCGCCGAAAAAGTTATCGCTCAGCTTGAGAAAATGCAGGAATTGGAGCAGCCGGAAGGGGAACCGCCCAGGGATAGTCGGCAAGCAAAGCAAATGGACCTGATTGGAGAGAGATCACCTTGAAGTGGCTCAAGAATATCTTCGGGGCTGGCAAGGCCGAAGGCCCGGTAGGGGTCAGCCTGCATGAGATGGAAGCGTGGCTCGGTGAGAGAGAAGAGCAAGCAGCCTTTGCGGAGAGGATGGCAGCCATCTATTCCAGAGTCGAGCCCCTCCAGAAGGCCTTCTCTCAGGATATTGCAGATCTGGAGTCAGCCGATCCGGACGGCTCCGCTCCACCTAAACTTCTCCGGGCAGGAATGGCCGCCAGGGGAGAGCTGGTAAAGCAGCTACTATCTCTGGAAGAGAAGCTTTGCCCTCCTGCCAAAAGAGATGCCGAATCGGTTTATCAGCATCATTGGTCGGTTCTCAAGGGGCTGGAGAGGACGGTCACCACATTCGGTCGGGCGCAGAGGTATGTGGCCGCCCTCTTTCCAAAGAGCATCGAGACCATAAACTCCGACCTGGGAAAGATCAGCCGCCTCCTGGTGGAGATGGAGGAGCTGATCGGAAAGAACAGAAAGCTACAGGAGGAGAGCTGGTACTGCCGGGAGCTGGCGGAGGGCCTGAAGAAAGGCCGGGCTGCCGGGGAGGAGCTTCGCAGAAAGGTTGGCGAAGGGCAGGCGGAGCTGGGCCGCCTGAAAACAAATCTGTCCGGCTTGGAAGGGGAGCTCTCCCGTCTGGCAGAGAGCGAGAAGGGCCGGGCTATTGAGCAAATTAAAGAACGACTGGCTGAGGTAGAGCAGGATAGATCCCGTAACGGGGAGGAGCTGGCCGGCCTGCTCTCGCCGCTGAGCAAGGCCCTGGCCAGAATCGCCAAGCAGGGATCGAGCGACCGGCTGGCGTTGCAGCATAAAGATGTCTTATCCCGTCTGCTGGCTGATACGTCAAGGGTGCAGGATGCAGAGATCTCCGGATCATTACAGGAGCTGAGGGTTCACCTGGCAGCGCTTGGGCTTAAAGACAGGAAGAAAGAGAAGACCCTGGACCACATCGACCTGCTCATAAAGGAGAGGTCTCTGGAGAAGGCAAAAGCCCGGCAGTCTGCCCTGGACGAGGAGATATCCATCCTGGAGAAGCAATTGGAGGAGGGCAGCCGGGAGGGAAAGCTGCTCAAAGAGGGGATCGTCCAGGCCAAGAGGGAGCTGAAGAGCCTGGAGGCGGCCCTCGCCCAGTCGGAGAAGGATCTCGCTTCCCTGGAAGATCGGGCCAGAGCCGACGAGTCGGAACTGAATGAAAGGCTGGCAAGGATTGCGAATAAGCCGGTCAAGATTGAACTGGAAGGCTGAAATTGCTGGTAAACTTTGGCGGCATTGTGCCCCTATCCACTGTAGACTGGCCGGGCAGGGCCTCCATGGTGGTCTTCCTGCGGGGCTGCCCTCTGCGCTGTCCTCACTGCCAGAACAGGATGCTTCAGACGGGAGAGAACATGATGCCTTTTCACTCCATTGCCTCTCGAATAGTCTCCGAGGTAAAGGGCATCGCCAATGAAACAAAAATCGCCAATTCGGCAAACAGCATCCAGGGGTCCGACTCTGCTTCTTGCCATATTTCACCCCACTGCCTTTTCTCCAGGCAGATAAAGCTCGACGAGGCCTCGCAGAGAGCCTCCAGCAGTTCCTTTGTCGATGCCCTGGTCCTCTCCGGAGGCGAGCCGCTGCTCCAGCCCCGGGCTGCTGCTGCGCTCTTTCGTCTGGCAAAAAGCCTGCACCTGTCCACCGCCCTGGAGACGTCCGGCTGCTATCCCGATCGGCTGAAGCAGTTGCTGGAGAAGGATCTGGTGGACAAGGTCTTCCTGGACTTCAAGGCCCCATTTAAAGAGGAGGACTACCGCAGGGCGACCGGCGTGGGCAGCATGGCAAATTCAGCCATGCAGAGTCTTAAGCTATGCCTCTCCATGTCTGTAGCCCTCGATGTACGCTGCACGATCTTTCCAGAAATGCCTACCTTTGATCAGGTCAAAGAGATGGGCCAGGCCCTCAAAAGTCTGCGAGCCGTCTATCCCCAAAGCCGCCTGGAAAGCCTGATACTGCAACAGGGGCTGGCCAGAGAGGACGAACCGGCATTTGAGCCGGTATCCTCGGAAGTTTTGCAGCAGCTCGCCGGGGCCTTGAGAGGGCAATCGGATCTGCCCGTAGCCGTTCACGCCAGCCCCAAGATTACCTGGAAAAACTAGATAATCCATAAAATGAACCGGTGCGCCGAGATAGCAGGTGAGAACTTTTGAAGATCATCGGTTTTGTTGGCCTGCCCGGATCGGGCAAGGGCGAAGCATCCCGCATTGCCGGGCAGTGCGGCCTGACGGTGCTGGTTATGGGAGACGTCATCCGCCGGGAGGCGGCGCGGCTCGGTCTCGCGCCCACCGATCAGAATCTGGGCAGCATCGGCCGCGATCTGAGGGCCGCGGAAGGCCCTGATGCCATAGCCAAAAGGATCCTCAATCTGGCTCTAAAGTCCGGCCAGGATGTGGTGGTGGTGGATGGGCTGCGGTCTTTGGAGGAGGCGGAGTTCTTTGCCGGTCATGCGGAGCAATTTCATCTGGTGGAGGTCTGCGCCCCCGTTCAGGCCAGGCTCAAATGGCTGGAGGCCCGGGGCCGTCCGGACGATCCGGGAAAGAGAGATGCCGATGAAGTCCCTGGTGACGGCAAATTAATAGTCTCCTGCAGAGAGCCGGACACGAACAGCCGGGCGGCTGCTCAACTGGAGCAGAGGGAATGCCGGGAGCTGGGCTGGGGGATGTGCGAGGCCATGAAGGCAGCCGACTTCAAGCTGAGAAATGACGGCAGCCTGAATGAATTTCATGAAAATGTAAAAAAGCTGCTGGACATCCTCCTATCCAGGCAGCTCCAGGATCCGTGATCAATTCCGGCTAGCTCTCATGCCCCGAATGTGCTGTTCGATCCGTAGGTGTAATAGACCTGGCCGGTGGGTGGATAGGTGTAGGTAATCTCGCTGTCCCAGTAGGGATACGGGTAGGGCGTCGGGTCATATTCGGGATAGGGATTCACCCAGTATCCGGATGGGCCGTAGACGTAGACATAGGCGTAATTGCTCCAGCCTGCGCAATAGAACTGCATGATATGCCAGCCGGGTGTATCTGCGAAGAACCACCGCTTGTACCAGCCCGGATAATAAACGAAACCGGCATAATTAGTGTCCAGCATGCCGCTCGGATACCATTCGTAAAACCATATGCTGCCCTGGCCTGCCGTATTCATCCACAGGGGAAGATTGGCATAGAGGTTGCAACTCGCCACGGTCTGCGGGGCATAGGATATGTAAAGGTTGTTGGGAGCATATGTGCCTTGCGGGGTTATG
>DAOPZB010000124.1:0-5666 GCA_035353195.1 Methanothrix sp.
CTGGAGAAGGGGGCGGACGGCGTCCTGCTGGACAGCGCCGACCCGTCTGAGATCAAGAGGCTCATGGAGGCGGTGGATCAGGCCGATAAGGGCAGGATCGAGCTGGTGGCAGCGAAGGTCACCGCCGTAAAGCCGGTGGGCATGGGCGACCGGGTCTGCGTGGATACGGCCAGCATGATGACCCTTGGAGAGGGAATGCTCATCGGATCGCAGGCAAAGGGCCTGTTCCTGGTGCACAGCGAGTCCGAGGACAGCCCCTACGTGGCTGCACGCCCCTTCCGGGTCAACGCCGGAGCGGTTCATGCCTACATCAAAGTGGGCGAAAAGACGCGCTATCTCTCCGAGCTTAAATCGGGCGATGAGGTCACGGTCATCAGCAAGGACGGATCAGCTCGAAGCGCCATCGTAGGCCGGTCCAAGATCGAAAAGAGGCCCATGATGCTCATCGAGGCGGAAGCGGAGGGGGCACAGATCAGCACCCTGCTGCAGAATGCCGAGACCATAAAGCTGGTCGGCTCCGACGGACTGCCCCGACCGGTGACCGACCTCAAAGCCGGGGACGAGGTGCTGGTGCATCTGGAAAAGAGCGCCCGCCACTTCGGAATGAAGATTGAGGAGAGCATTGTGGAGAAATAGCAGAGACAGCAAAGATAGCTCAGATAGAAAAGACAGCTCAGGTAGCAAAGACCGCACAGGGGAGAGTTCAGCCATGACAGGGATGCCAACACCACAATGCAGATCCAAGATCGTCGCCGTACTGGGAAGGAACTGGCATAAGGACCTGTCGGCGGCAGGCAGGCAGGCGGATATGATTGAGCTGCGGCTGGATCTGGTCGAAGAGGTCGATCCCATCCGGGCTCTTCAGGCGGTCAGAGAGTCCTGCCCCGCCAGGCCCATCATTGCCACTGCCAGGATCAGATCTGAGGGCGGGGGCTATGCGGGCAGCGAGGAGGAGAGGATAAGGCTTCTGCTCAGAGCAGAGCCCTATTCTGATTACCTGGACATTGAGCTCTTCGCTCCGGGGAGTGGCGAATTGCTTTCCAGGGCGAGCAGCCCTGTCATAGTGTCCTATCACGACTTTCAGGGCATGCCCGACCAGGAAGAGATGGCGGAGATCTTCTCGGCAATGAAAAGGGCCGGAGCGGCCATTGCCAAGATAGCCGTGACCCCGGAGAGCCTCCAGGACAATCTTCGAATTTTGCAATTCTTGCTGGCCGCGGAAACGCCCCTCTGCATGATTGCTATGGGGATTTTGGGCAGGCACCTTCGCGCAGTGGCACCAATTTACGGCTCTGCCCTGACCTACGGCTACATCACCGATTGCACCGCACCGGGTCAGATGAGCCTGCAAGAACTCTGTCTGGCCAGAGAGTTACTTAAAAAATAATAATACTATCATCCACAGTATTTTGGATAAGATTTAATAGCTCTTATCATTAATCAGTAACTATGAACTTGACTGTGGATGTTGGAGGGAGGCCCGGTCTGGACTGCAAGGGTTTTTGCGAATTCTGCTATTATAAGGGCGTGAAGAGTGTTGTACCCACCGGGTGCAGACACTGCAAACCTCATCAAAAAGGCTGCGATTACTGCTCCCGGCAGGTGGTGGAGATCGAGCCGGGCTACAAGCCGATGGAGCAGCTCCTCTTTGAGGTGTCTCAGAAGAGCGGCCCGGCTGATCCGGATATGATCATCATCAAAGGAAACGGAGACCTGAGCTGCTATCCCAATCTGGCTGAGCTTGTCGAGAGGGTGAGCGGCGGCAGAATTCCCGTCTTCCTTGACTACACCAGCGGCAAGGGCTTTACGGGAGAAGATGATGCGAACCGGCTCGTCGACGCCGGATTGAGCAGGATAAGCTTTTCCATATTCTCCACAAACCCGCATCTCCGTCGCCGTTATGTGAATGATAAAAATCCGGAGACCGTCCTCCAGAACTTTAGAATTTTCTGTGAAAGGTGTGACGTCTATGCCATGATCGTCCTCATACCGGGAATAAACGATGGTGCCGAGCTGGAAAAGACCTGCAGCGACATCGAAGAGATGGGGGCTAAGGGCCTGATGCTCATGTCGTTTGCCAATTCTCGTAAGCAGGGCCTCATCTTCGGCAATGAGCCGGTGATGCCGGGAGTCAAGCCCTACGATGTCCGGGACATTCGCCGCATCGCCACAGAGGTCTCTGAAACCTACCGCATGAGGGTTATCGGAACACCGCTCTGGGACCCGCTTACCGGAGCACCCTTTGCACTGGCTCACAATAGAGGTCATTTGAAGAAGCTTCCGGACATAGAGAGAAGTGCGACCATCATCACCAGCTCAGTGGCCTATCCTTTTCTCTCTTCCATATTCGAGGACCTCGGCGGAGAGGTGAATGTGGTGGCGACGGGAAAGGAGATAGGAAGTCTGATCACTCTGGAGGACTTTGAGAGGCTCAGGCTGGCGAATATTAAAGACCGGGTGATAATTCCTGGCATGGCGCTGGCTCATGACAGGGAAATTCACAGGGCTTTACGCCGGGATGGGAAGAGAAGGCTGGTATTCCGGGGGCCGCATGAGTTGACGGTGGTCTCGGAGAGGAGCATCTACCTGACAGCCCAGGAAGTCATCGACAGAGAGGTCGAGGCCTTTTCCGGACTGATTGGAATGATCAACGACCTCGGCTCATCCGTTCCCGACTTCTCACTTGCCAGAGAACAGATGCAAATGGATCGCCTCCCCGAGAGGATGACCATCATGGGACGGCAGACGGCTGATTTGTCAAGCGCAAAGAAGAGTGTGGAGTTGGTGATGTAAAAAGCCGAATAGTTCAGTCCAATCCAATACTTTTATCTTCTCCTCTGCAAGCTAGTCGCAGCGAGGATGATGATATGAGCGAATACCGAGAGCTGGTAATAAACAAAGACGACTATCTGCAGTTCCTGGCCCAGCGCCTGCGCCTGAGGGGCTCCAGCCAGCAGGAGATAGAGAAGGTAAGCTTTCCCTTCCTCTTCGCCTCAGGAAGCGAACTGCTCAGAACTTACATCCTGGCGACATCGGAGTTCACAGCCAGCTTGCCGGATAGGTACAGGCTGCCGGATAGAGGTTTCATTTGGTACCTGTTCTCCCAGTCGGTCAGAGAGGTTGAGGTCATGCCGGAGAAGATGGTGATAAAGTACGAACTTCAGGACGAATACAGAAAGCCGTTCAAGCAATTTTATATGTAAATGAATCTGAATCAGACCTGGGGTATCTGTCGGAGTTCTCTCCACCCTGAATCGGATATCTCTGACCGCATATTCCGGGCCGGCTCTTGGCGAAGCATCCTTCAGCCGGCTGGTCGAAGTCGGAGTAGCGGTTGGGGCGGTCCGGGTCACCCCAGCGGTTTTCGCCTCCGTCGTGGGCGGAATACAGGAGATTGCCGGTGAGGTTGTTGCCGTAAAAGCTGTTGTTTTGAGATTTGAGGGCTTCAATTCCCGCCACCCGGTTGTTGAAAGCAGCATTGCAGGACACGACATTGTCGTCCGAGCTGTCCAGCCTTATCCCTGAAAAATTATTTTGGGCGGCGACGTTTCCCGATATCCGGTTGTGGTGGGAGCGCATGGACCAGATGCCGCAAAGCTCGCAGCAGGCGGCCAGGTTTCCCTTTATCAAATTATATGCTGACCCTATTATGAATATGTTGCAGACTTTGCTGCCTCTAGCTTCATTATTTATCATAGTATTATTATTCGAAAAGAACAGCTCCAGTCCATGCCATCCGCTTCCCCGGGCAGTGTTGCCCTGGATGGTGTTGTATGAGCCGTTCACGCAAATCAGGCCGTCGTCGCTGCAGTTTTGCATGATATTGTATTTTATGGCATTTCGGTTGGAGCTGTCCATGAATATGCCGTCTTCGGCATTGGAGATGCTGTTATTGAAAATGGCATTGTCATGGGATGAGATCAGGTCGAGGCCCTCCTGAGAGCCGGCCAGGGTGTTGTTCGAGATGGTGTTGTTATGGGAAGAGAAGAGCACAATATCATCCCAGTTGCCGGATATGATGTTGCCTCGGATGGTGTTGCCGTCCGACTGCAATCTTATCCCCGCCGGCTCATAAAGATCGATTGAAGACAGAGAAGAGTTTCTAATGGCAAAGCCTTCCACAAGAACACCACCTCCATCTGCGGTTATGGTGATTGCGCTCCCTTTTTGTCCGGCATCTATAACCGGCCGCCCGATGCCGATGAGAGAGACACGCTTGGAGACGACCACATTCTCGAAGTAGGTGCCGCCTGTAACTTCAATGCGGTCTCCTGGCCGGGCTATGTCTATTGCCTCCTGGATGGATGTGCTGACTCTGCCATTGCTCAGCGCAGATGGGGATGCGGAGCCAGAGGCTAAGGTAGAGGCAGAGGCAGAGGTGGAGACGTAGACGGTGATGGCCGATGAACTGTTCTCCTCCGGCATCAGTGCGGATAGGGCAGGGTTTGATGATATCAGAACAGATAGAAACAGAATCACCATTTTCCCGCCTGACGTCATCGCATATCAGTCCTCTCTTCCGTCCTCCAGGACCCCGTCAAGCTGCCCTGCAATGCCAGCTTTCCCAGGCAGGCCTGCACCTGTAGAGAGAGAGGCGAGGGAGTCGTGCCGGCCAGGGGCGTTCCCGGCAAGGGGGCAAACAGGTGCGCCCGGACCCTGCCCCCGCGCCCGACGATCCGGCGGGCCAGGTCTAAAGTCTGGATCTGGTCCTCATCCGACTCCATAGGCAGGCCGAAGATGAGGTCCACCTGAGGGGTGAGACGGAAATCACGGCACAGATCGCAGGCCGCCTCGATCTCCTCTCTTCCGTGCCCCCTGCCGATGGCCTTCAGCACGGCGGGGCTGCCCGACTGGCCGCCCAGGCTGAGGCTGGCATTGGCGCAGTATCTGGTGATGATCTGCAGGGCCTCTTCCGTAACAAACTCCGGCCGCACCTCGGAGGGGAATGTGCCGAAGTAGATGGGCTTCTTTTGATGGGAGAGGGCTTTTAGCAGCGCCTCGACCTTCTCCAGCCTGGGATGCCGTCCGTCCGAGCCGTAGGCCAGGGAGTTGGGGGAGGTGAAGCGGATGTCTTTATGGCGGCGGGCGTACCTCTCGATCACCGGGATGGACCTGTGGCGCATGCAGGATCCGAAGAGGCGGGGGGTGGCGCAGTAGAGGCAGCCCCAGGGGCAGCCGCGTGAGATCTCCAGGGGAGCCAGGATGCGGCTGAAGGGAGGGTAGAGGTCCAGGTCCACGGCAGCCCTCTTCTCAGTGATCACAATTTCATCCGGCTGCCCCTGACCCTGTCCCCGCCCTTGCCCCTGCATCCGGAAGGCTATGCCCCGAACGAATGCCGGATCAACGCCCTCTTCGATTGCCCGGAGCAGCTCCGGAAGAGTCTCCTCTCCCTCGCCGATGACCACGTAGTCGAAGTGACTCAGGGCCTCTTCGGGCAGGGCGGAGGCATGGGGGCCGCCGGCGATGTACAGGGCATGGACAGCACCTCCGGCGCGGGCCCGGTCCACCTCGGCGTAGACCTCCCTCGCCTGGGCGGTGGCAAAGCTGTAGAGCATGATGCCGTCCTGCGGGCCGCGGGCGAGCCCTGCCTCTTCCTTTATCAGTGGCAGAAGGGCGGCGATGCTGTAGGAGTTCTTGCTGCTGTAGCGAAACCACACCTTTGGGCG
>DAOPZB010000125.1:0-5641 GCA_035353195.1 Methanothrix sp.
ACCGGGAAGGCCTTTGGAAAAGCCCAGGCCGGCCATGCCCAGGGTGGAGGAGGCCCCCACAATGGTGGCGCAGAAGGTGGCAGTGAGAAGGATGAACTGCAGCCTCCTGCCCGCCAGATGAAAGTCGTCGATCCCCCTTCGCCGCGGCCCCCAGGCGCTCACTGCCAGCATGATGAGAAGGTATATGGCTATTACCAGGGCGGGCTGAATCGCAGACATTGTAAACCTTGACCTAAATTTTGGTTGACAATGATGGGGCCGGGATATAAACCTTCCCTGAGGCCTTCTCCATCTGCATCACAGTTGCGAATTACAGGGAAACCAATATAATATAGAATGCATCAATCCTTTTAAGAAGATATCCCATGGGTGATATCAGATGAAGATGCTATCCAAGACAATACTGGTATTGGTGGCAGCGGCCTTACTGCTGCCTTTTATTGGGACGGCTTTTGCCCAGGTGCCGGCAAATTTGAGCGATCAGGTAGAAAAGCGCCCTGCGGAGCAGGCGATGGAGAACCTCTACAACAAAGGCATGGGAACAGCCTGGTCAGGGGGCGAGCCATTCCCCGGAGGATCGGCAGTCAGCGGCCCGGCCGCCAGGACGGTCAGCCCCAGGCCGGACTACAGGATCATAGGCTTTATCAATGTCTCCAGCGGCCTGATCATCGCCGGTGACGCCGGATCGAGCCTCCTCTTCACGCCCGGACCGGGCGGCTATCCTGTTTACGCATACTTTGAAAACGGCAGGATGACCGGAGTATACGTCGATTTTAACTCCACAAGGCTTGGCATTTGATCCCGGCCAGGAAGGGGCAGGGCACGAGCTGACATGAGATGACATGAGCTTTTCATGCCGCATGTCGGCATGCTCACCCTTTCATCAATAACACCGGGATGGAAGACTGCAAGACCACCTTTTCGGCCACCCCACCCAGCAGAACCCTCTCCAGAGCCGAGCGTCCGTGACTTCCAATGACCAGGATGTCTGCTCCCTCCAACCGGGAGACCCTCAAAATCTCCTCTGCCGGGCTCCCCTGGGAGACGATCTTCTTGCAGGGGACGGCTGCCTCCCTTGACCGGGCTTCAACATAGTCCGTCGCCATCTGACCCTCATCCTCCATCAGCTCCAGGATCTTGTCCTTGAGCCCGGGCAGAGTTGCATATCCGGGCAGGTGTGCCAGCCGGTAGATGTCCATGACATAAACGGCGATTATGCTGCCTGCCGATCTCCGGGCGATGTCCACCGCGACATCCGAGGCCCTGCGACCGGCATCAGAGCCGTCTGTAGCAACCATAATTCTCTTGATCATCATTTCACCTCAACAGCGACGGGGGCGGGTCCGGTTCGGCCTGAGAGATTGAGCAGGTAAAGCTGCATTTGCTCATCCCAGATCCGTTCAGCTCCCGTGCCACAGATCTCGAATAAGATCGCCTCCACCACCAGGTAGACCTCGACCTTCTCCCTCAGGCAGCCCAGCAGTGCCTCCCGACCTCTCCCCAGGGCGGAGTGAATGTGCATCTTCGGCCCATCAGTTGACGGATAGATGCTGGCCATGCCGAAGACCTCCCAGGCACTCTGGAAATCCTCGAAGTGAGCAGCGGGCGGGACCTGAGGGACAACCGGACCGGTCACCGCCCGGCCGTCGCGCAGGGCCCCCATGAATAGAGCCGCACAACATTCTACATTTTTCTCCCTGGCAAACCTCTGCAGCGACTCGATCAAATCCTCCCCATGATCCAGCCTTATGACGAAGATCCGGCCAAAGCTTCCCTCGCTATATTGCATGATAGAGTATCTTCTGCCATCTATCCTTAACATTTCCCTCGCGTCTCCCACACGGAGGAAAGGCAACGATGTCATCCCGGCATTAGATTGGGCAGAGGATTAATGGGGAAGATAAAATAGTGATGCTTATGCCTGTAAATCCCCTGAGAGTCAGAACGCTGCTGGATGCCGCCGGCAAGAAAGGCCCGGTGATCTACTGGATGAGCCGCGACCAGCGAGTCCATGACAACTGGGCGCTGCTCTACGCCCAGGAGCTGGCAAAAAGCCGCAATGCCCCGATGGCGGTGGCCTTCTGCCTGGCCCCTCGCTTTCTTGATGCGAGAGCTCCCCAGTACCATTTCATGCTGGATGGGCTGAGAGAACTGGAGAGCAGTCTTTTAGCCCTCAACATCCCCTTCCTGATGCTCTCCGGCGATCCCGGCAGAGAAGTGGCCCGCCTGGCAGGAGAATGCGGTGCAGGAGCCCTGGTCACCGACTTCTCTCCCCTGCGACAGGGCCGGCAGTGGCGGAGCCGGGCCGCGAAGGAGCTGGCCGGCTCAGGGAACCATATTCCCTTTTATGAGGTCGACGCCCATAACATCCTGCCCTGCTGGAATGCCTCCCCAAAGCAGGAATGGGCTGCCTACAGCTTCCGCCCCAAGGTCCGCCGCCTTCTCCCCGCATTCCTGGAGGAGTTTCCCCTGCCGGCAAAAATGCCGGAGAGTTCTCTTTTAGCCTTTGACTTCGATCCCGCCGGCGGCGGCCCGGATGAAGAGAGCATCACCAAAATCACCGGGACGCAATCCGCCCCTCTCGCGGCGCTGCCGCCCTGCGGAGAGCATGCCGCGACATCCGTCCTCAAGGATTTCCTGATCTCCGGCCTGGCCGGCTACGCGACGCGCAGAAACGATCCCAACCTGGACGGCCAGTCCGGACTCTCCCCGTACCTGCACTTCGGCCAGATCTCCGCCCAGAGGATTGCCCTGGAGGCATTGAAGAGCGAGATTGATGCCGGCGCATTTTTGGAGGAGCTGATCGTGAGGCGTGAGCTGGCGGAAAACTTCTGCTTCTACAACGCCGGCTACGATGAGGTGGGGGCCTATCCCGATTGGGCGAAAAAGAGCCTTGCAGAGCACCAGTCAGACTCCAGGGAGTACATCTACACCCGGCAGGAGCTGGAGGAGGGCCGGACCCACGACGAACTGTGGAACGCAGCGGAAAGGCAGATGCTTCTCTCTGGCCGGATGCACGGCTACCTCAGGATGTACTGGGCCAAAAAGATACTGGAGTGGACGGCGTCGCCCGCCATGGCGCTCCAATACGCGATATACCTCAACGACAGCCACGAGCTGGACGGACGGGACCCCAACGGCTATGCGGGCATAGCCTGGAGCCAGGGCGGCCTGCATGATCGCGCCTGGAAGGAGAGGGCGATATTCGGCAAGGTGCGCTACATGAGCTACAACGGCGCCAAGGGCAAGTTCGATATACAGGCCTACATAGACCGCTGGAGCTAACCAATGCCGCCTGGCGGAGAAGTCTGCCCGACGGCAGCCGCCGCCTACCATCCGTTGAAGTGAATCCGATCCTCCCGGAAACGCTGGGGAGCGGCGGGGACCTCGTCCGGATACCCCAGGACGACAAGAGCCAGAGGCGTTATCTCCTCCGGCAGAGCCAGGCGATTTTTCAGGGCGGCTATCCTGTCCCTGAGGGGATAGACTCCCGCCCAGACGGCCCCCAGACCCAGCGCATGCGCCGCCAACAGCATATTTTCCACCGCTGCCGAGCAGTCCTGCACCCAGAAATCGGGATATCTCTCCAGGGAGGCATCGCCGCAGACCAAAACAGCCAGAGGCGACTGCCGGCACATGGATGCCGTGGCGCACATGCGGGGAATCTCATCCAGTATCTTTCGGTCATCCAGCACTACGAACTGCCAGGGCTGCTGATTTCCGGCAGAGGGTGCAAACATGGCCGCCTCCAAAATCTGCCTTACGATTTCACTGGAGACGGGCTCATTCAAAAATTTTCTTATGCTTCGCCGAGTCCTAATGGCATGCAATGTATCCATCCATCATCCCTTCAAATGATAAAAAAGTAGTCTTTGATCTTATAAATCCGTATTGCCAATTCCTATCTTTTTTGGTGAGATGCCTGTAACAATCGTTATCGGTGAGACGTATTCAAAGCGTCGGATAAACTTAAGTAGCATTATGCCAGGATTGATACCGGATGAACCTTACATTACATTGAGCTTATGGGGCATGATAGATTTGGCACCTTTTATAGAGATACGGGATCTGACAGTTCGTTTCGGTGACGTTGTAGCCCTTCGCAATATCAACCTGGTCATAAATGAGGGCGAGTCAGTGGGGATTTTGGGCAGAAGCGGCTGCGGCAAAAGCGTTCTGATGCACGTTTTGCGCGGCGTGGAGGCATTTTCCGGCATGACGGGAAGCGTGATCTTTCACGTGGCCAGATGCGAAAAATGCCGACGCACTGAGCCGCCCAGCCACGCCGGGGAGAAATGCAAGTGCGGTGGAGTGCTAAAATCCCAGCAGGCCGATTTTGCCGTCCTGGACGTCAACGATCCTCTACGACGCGACATAGCGAGACGCATCGCAATCATGCTGCAGAGGACATTTGCCCTCTACGGCGACGAGCGGGTCATCACCAACGTCATGAGAGCAGTGGAGGAGATGGGCACCAGCATGAGCGTTCACCATGCCGCGGACCTGCTGGACGAGGTAAACCTCTCCCACCGGCTGATGCACGTCGCCAGGGAGCTGTCCGGGGGAGAGAAGCAGCGCGTCGTCTTGGCCCGGCAACTGGCCAAGTCGCCCATGATCCTCCTGGCAGACGAGCCGACAGGAACCCTCGATCCGGCCACTGCCAAGGTGGTGCACGAGTCGATCAAGCGCGCAGTCCATGATTTCCGCATGACTCTGATCATCACCAGCCACTGGGAGGATGTGATGGTGGAGCTGGCCGACCGGGCCATTCTGCTGGACGGAGGCGAGATCAAGGCGGAGGGCGACCCCAAGGACGTGGCTGCTCAATTCCTGGCCATGGCCGGGACTTTAGGCCAGCGCGAAAAGGCGGAGGTCGGAGAGCCCATCATCAAGGCCGGCGGCCTGGCCAAGAGGTATATCAGCATCGACCGGGGCGTGGTAAAAGCCGTGGATAATGTGAGCTTCGATGTTCATGAAGGGGAGATCTTCGGACTGGTGGGCGTCTCCGGAGGCGGCAAAACCACCCTCTCCAAGATGGTCAGCGGCATCATCACCCCTACAGCAGGCAGCATCTCCGTGCGGGTGGGAGACGAATGGGTGGACATGACCGTCCTCGGGTCCAACGGCCGGGGCCGGGCCACCAAATATATCGGCATTCTGCATCAAGAGTACACCCTCTATCCATCCCGAAGCGTCATCGAGAATCTGACCGAGGCCATCGGCCTGTCCCTGCCGTTTGAACTCGCGGAGAGAAAGGCCATTCATACCCTGGAGACGGTGGGATTCTCCGAGGAGCAGGCTGAGGCGGTTTTGAGCAAAATGCCGGACGAACTGTCCGAGGGAGAGAGGCACCGCGTGGCTATGGCACAGGTACTTATAAAAGAGCCAAGAATAGTCATCCTCGATGAGCCTACCGGAACCATGGATGCCATAACCAAGATCGAAGTCACGAAATCCATACTAAATGCCCGCGAAGAGCTTGGCGAGACGTTCGTCATAGTCAGCCATGATATGGACTTCGTGAAAAACGTCTGCGACAGGGCTATGCTCATGCGCAACGGACAGGCGATATTCAACGGCCTTCCTGATGAAGTGCTGGCCAAGATCACAGAAGAGGAAGAGAAGGAGATGCTGGGGAGTT
>DAOPZB010000126.1:0-5632 GCA_035353195.1 Methanothrix sp.
ATAATCGAGGTACACAGAGAGATCTTTATGCTCAGCACAGATAAATGCTATCCATAGAAAAGTTGAAATTGTATCAGCAGCCAGGAAATATTCAGGAATCAAGGGGAGTATCAAAGTCGCAGGAAAAGATTTGAGGTGGGGATCATAATGCTGGCAAAGGCGGTTTTTGTTGCATTGATTGCATTGATTGCAGTATCGGCACTGAGCGCATGTCCTGTAGTTGCGAGCCCGTCCGGGCTGATTGGCTCGTCCTTCTCTTCATCGGTTCCCGGCATGGACAGGATGAATGGCAATATGGATGGCAAGATGGACCAGATGATCAGCGAAGCAATGCAGCGCATCGATAGCATCAAGCAGAGGCAAAAAGAGCAGATGTCAGGCGCAGATACTGCTCTGAGCTTGCCGAAAAATAATTCCACTTTGCAGAACTCGACTCTTCAAAATTCGACCCTTCAGAATTCAACGTTTCAAAACTCAATTGAAAACTCGACTCCGCTAAATTCAACTCAAGATAATTCAATTGGCTCCGGCTCCAGGAATAGATTCAACGGCCTTTATGCCGTCTCTGCATCCCGGCATGAGATGGGAAAGAGCGGCGTGGAATCCAAAATGGTTCTCAACGGCACATTCGAGATGGACAAGAGCGTCAAATTCCAGGATCAGGGCTTTTAGGAGCGGCAGCATTCATGAAATCCAAGCCAATCATCTCTCTTCTGCTCCTTTATTTTCTCTCATCTCAATCCTTCGCGGCTTCTGATTTAGGCGATGTCTCCGCCATGCCCCGGGAAGAGTGGAATCAAACCTTCGGAAGCCGCTATGGCGATGGGGCCTGGTGCCTCCAGCAGACCGACGACGGAGGCTTTATTCTGGCTGGAAACACCGCGGGGAGGGGAGAGGGCAGCGACCTGTTTTTGGTCCGGACCGACGGCAATGGGAGCAGCATCTGGAGCCGAACCTGGGGCGGGTCGGGAGAGGACGCGGGATACTTTGTGCAGCAGACCCATGACGGGGGCTTCATAGTCACAGGCAGCAGCAAATCCTTCGGCATGGGAGGCGAGCTGCTCTGGCTTCTCAGGACGGACGGAAACGGGAGCCTCCTCTGGGACAGGACCTTTGGCGGCTTCGTCTCTTCCTCCGGGGACGGGGGCTGGTCTGTTGATGAGACGGATGACGGAGGCTATGTCGTGGCCGGCTACACCCAGTCCCAGGGCAGCGGCAGAAAGGACCTGTGGCTGCTCAGGACCGACAGCCAGGGCAGCCTCATCTGGGAGAAGACCTTCGGCGGTCAGGGTGACGATGTGGGCATGTCGGCGCTGCAAAGCCGGGACGGAGGATTCATCGTGGCGGGGAGGACAGGCTCCTTCGGAAAAGGGGGAGACGACATGTGGCTGCTCAAGACCGATGCCGAGGGTGTGGAGACCTGGAACACCACCGTGGGCGGCAAGGGCGATGACGCCGCATTTCAGGTGGTGGAGACGGAAGACGGCTACGCGCTGGCCGGCAGGACGGAGTCGAGCAGCGTTGCCGGGAGGGCGACCCTGGTGAAGGTGGACGGCAGGGGCAGGAAGCTATGGCAGAGGGAATATGATGGCAGCTCTGCCGCCTCCCTGGCACCGACCGATGACGGCGGATTCATCCTGGGGGGAAGGGTGGACAGCGTTGAGACGGGCCGGGATGCCCTGCTCATCAAGACTGACTCTGCCGGCAGAGCTGTGTGGTCAGCAGTCCTGTCAGGAGGAACAGGTAGCGGTAGCGGCATGGCGACCTATAGAGGCCGGGAAGGCGACGATATCGGCACATTCGTTGTGCAGTGCCGGGGCGGCTCCTATGCTCTGGCCGGGATAACCAATTCTCGTGGAGAGGGCGGGGAGGACGCCTGGCTGGTGAAGGTCGCTGAGGGGGCCGGAGTGGGATCAGGGGAGGATTACGGAGAGGAGGTGCAGGTAACGGAGAACGATCTCTCCAAAATATCTAAATAGATTCAAATATCACTATTATTACTATGAGTTCTGCTTCCCGGCCCTGCACTCCCGCCAATCCCATGTACTGCAAAAGAGATGCCCTTGCTAGGCTGTACAGGGAGAGCAGGAGCGTCTTTCCTGCTGAAAACCTGATCAACTCCCCCCAGACGGAGATAATGGACGGCATCAACTGGTCCTTTGATCCGGCTAGCCTGACCATCTGGAACAATCGCTACTGGAAGGGCTTTTATCCCGCCGATTATGACTTTACAAACCTGGTGCTGATGTACGGATTCGGCTTCTTTAAAAGGTTCTGGCCGGATAAGGATCAATCCAAAGGCGTAAAGGTCAGGGGCGAGACCCACCCCTTCCTCTCGGACATCCACGCCGCCAATCAGGCCCTCGATATGGAGATTCCCGAAATCGGCAAAGCGATTTACATAAAATACGGCGACTTTCCCTACAACAACTTCGACGACGTGATAAAGATCATCGACAAGGATATAGCGTTGGGCGAGGCCTTCGTCTCCCTGAGAAAACCGGGTCGCGGCCTTCCCGTATTCCACTTTGTGCTCTCCCGCAAGTATTCCCTGGATTTCATGACCCAGGCAGACTGCCGTTTCATATTTCAGCATAAGGCTAAGGCGGTGCAGGTGGGGGAGGTCCTGGGATGCTGGGACCTTCTGCTGGTATCGGATGCAGCCCTCTCTCCCCCCATCCTGCGCTTTTATTTCCTTGAGGAAAAGGGCATAGCAGGCTCAGGGCTCAGGGCGGAATTTGTTCAGGGAGGAAAGATCAGCCACGCTGGCCACTCCGTCTCATTTGCCGAGGACGCTCTGATGAGCATCAACCTGCCGGCCCAGGCGGAAAGGGAAGCCCTCCGCATGGTGAACAAAGACCTGCTGCTGGGAATGCTTGATCTCTCCGGCCATCCCCTCAAAAAGGCCCTTGATGATTTCAGCGGATTTATGACAACCGCAGAAGATCCGGATGGGCAGAGCGGTCATGGAGTCCAAAAAGAGCAGAAAGACAAAAGAGAGCGCAAGGACAGGGACGCCTTCATCCTTCCCTATGTCCTGAAGCGTTCCTCGTAATAAGGCAATTTGAGGTATACCGATGAGCTTTCTGATTGATCCACCCTTTCTGCTCCTCTCCGGGCTGGCCATATTCCTTCTGGGAAGGAAGCTTGATTGGAGCAGACACGCCAAGATCGTAGTGGGCCTGGGAATAGTCCTGATATTTATCGCCTTCAGCTCCCTACTTTATGCAGACTTCGTCCCCTTCACCATCCCCTTCTTCCATTACGCACGCGGGTCGGAGTTCATGCTTCACACCGATATCACGCACATCCATAAGTATCAGGTTCCTCAGATCGCGGTCTTCTTCCTCTTCCTGCTCTATCCGGTCTGGATATTCCTGGGGTATGCAGCAGCTCTGCTCTGGGACAAGAGAAAGTATGTCCCTTCCGCCAAGACCTACACGTACGCTGATGTCAAGAGCAAAGCCCGCCGGATAGAGAGGCAGAGCAGATTCGACTCTCATACGGCAGTAGCTCGAAATGAAGATCCCAAAACGTGCCTGATAGATGCCATTGATAAGCTTGGAGGCATCGACAAATTCGTTAAGCAGGGCGACCGTGTCTTGGTCAAGGTCAACATCTGCGGTGGAGTGCCTGAGAATAACAGCACCTTTACCAGCCTCGACGTGGCGGACGCGCTGTGCGATCTGATCCAGGGTGCGGGAGGCGTGCCCACATTTGCAGATGCCGATATGGTCTGGATCAAGTTCAAGGAGGCTGCCAGGGACTCCGGCTATACCAAATGGGCTGAGGAGAAAGGCGTGGACCTTATCAACCTCTCCGAGACGCCGGTCGTCAACTTCGACTTCGGGCCGGATAGCGCCCTGGGTACGGAAAAGGTCTCCATGATGGCAATACAGGCTGATTTGATCATCTCTGTGCCTGCCATGAAAACCCATCTGCTCACCGGGGTCACCTTGGCCATGAAGAACATGTACGGCACGTTTCCGGATATCGATAAGGCCAAATTCCATAAAAAGAGCATCGAATCCGTTATCTACGAGATCAACTCCGCCTTTACCCCCAACCTGGTGATCATCGACGGCACTGTCGGAGGCGAAGCCGTCGGCCCTCTATCCGCCCGGCCCCTCTACTACCAGACCATAATCGCCTCGGACGACGTGGTCCAGGCCGATTCGGTAGCCGGCCAGATGATTGGCTACAAGCCCCTGGATATCACTCATATCAGAATGGCCTACGAAGCGGGCCTGGGAGATGCCTCAATCCAGTTCAGCTTCGACAGCCTTCCCTATCCCCATCTCAAGGATGGGATGTGGGAGAAGCCGGAGATAAAGGTCAAGGACTTCTACGAATGGGCAATCGAGGCAGTCCTCATGTTTCCCGGCTGGCAGACCTTCTTTAACATAGGCGCAGACTTTCTGCTCTATGATCTCTCCCGCCTGCCGGTCTTCAAGAACCTCATGCCTGCCGTTCTGTCCCTTTTGCAGGACATGATCTATCCCATCATCAAGGAAAACAGGAGCACGCCTTCCGATGTGGCCCGGCGGGTGATAAATGTGAACCTGATGGTCCTGGTGGCTATCGGCTGCGCCATCGGCTATTACCTGAACGGCTATATCGCCCACTCTTCACTGGTCTATGAACTGAGCATGCTGCTGGGCATTGCTGCGGGCTTCGTTGCCGCCTTCAGGATGAAGACCACTCACTTTGCGCTACTTCTGGCCATATCCGGCCTGGTGGGCTATGTCGTTGAAAACATTAATATTTACTATGGCCTACTCACCTACAATTACAGCAGCGGTATCAGTGTAGAGACATCCTTTATCTATGTCGTCTGCGGATGGATGGTGATGATGCTCTCCATCCTCCAGGTCTCCGACCTGCTCGCCGGATGGGTCACCAGGCTGGGCATATTTGCCGGCCTGCGCAGGTGGAGGGTCCTTCCCCTGGCCGTTATCCTGGTGGTCTTTGCTCTCTTCTTCCAGTGGGAGGGCTATTATGACCTGGCCTACCAGAGCCATTATGATGGCATAGGCGGCATTGTGCTGATCATGTATGCCGTCATGGCCATTTTGGGCATGATTTACTCCTCCCGCCATTCGATTGAATGGAATGCCACGCTGCTCATCGTGGCCCTCTTCGCGGGAGGCTTCATGGAGCTGATCGGCTCGCTGCCCGGCCTGTGGAGATATGCCTTCGGCGAGACGCTGGCGGTTTTCTTTGCCCTGACCTGGCCGCTCAACACCATGACAGTGCATACCGTCGCCTCTTTGCTGGGAGTCGACCTTGGGGCTCATGAGAGGAGGAGTCTGCTGAAAAACCTTAAATAATTCAATAATCCTTCTCATTTTTTTCCATCATCTTTAAATATGATAATAACTAATAATACAAGAGGTGTTGATATTTATGCCGTTTATAGAACAGTTTTTTTATTCGTTTGGACCATCCAGCGCCAATCTGATGGGAGCATTGGCGGTCTTGATCATAGGATGGCTGATAGCACTGATTGTCTCATCCCTGATCGGCAAGGCTTTAGCCAGGACAAACCTGGATGAGAAGATCGCCGAAAAGGTTTTCGGAGCTGAAAAGGCAGGGGCCATGCAGCCGCAGAGGTGGATCGTAAAGATCGTTT
>DAOPZB010000127.1:0-5608 GCA_035353195.1 Methanothrix sp.
TTTTAGCACCATTTAGCGTGCACATCTTAAATACCTGTCTATCGTCATGCAGCAGAGCCTTGCTGATAAAATGCATCTCCTCGAAGACGTCCGGCGAGTTGAGCATGACGTTGTCCGTTCCCACGGCAACGGTGATGCCATTTTCCAGCATTCGTTTCACATTGGGCAGACCCACGTCTGTGACCAGATTGGACCGGGGACAGATCACCACCGGACAGTTCAGTCGGGCCACTTCCATCAGATCCGTCTCTTCCGCCTGGTTCATGTGCACCAGAAAATCAGGATGAAGAGCAATCGCCGCTTCGATATCATCCCTGCCGGACTCCCCTGCATGGATTCCCACCACCTGGCCGGCTCTCCTGGCGGCGGCCACTGTGGCTCGAACCATGCACCAATCGTGGTCACGGGTGCTGCTTATCCCCAGGCCCCAGCAGCTGTTCGGCCCTTCCTTCTGGCCTATGCCTGGACGGCCCAGTATCCTGGCTGCCAGAGGCAGGCCGATCTGGGCCTCTTGTAGCATGGCTACCCCCTCAGCACCGCCCTCCCTGAAGTCGGCAAACGCGCAGGTTCCGGAGGCTGCCATCAGATTGAGGCTCCGCCTCATTCCTTCCAGTAGAGCCGCTCGCGGCATTCTAGAGAGCTTTCTGGCCTTCAGTCCGCCAGGGCCCACCAGATCAGGGAGCGGCAAAAAAGGCGGGTCCTTGAAGGCCGAGTCTCCGGTATGAACGTGAGCGTTAACGAAGCGGGGACAGACGATGCCCTCGTAGTCCGCATCCACCCTTTCCTGGCCAAACTCCCGGATGATGCCATCCTGAATGCTGATGTAACCGTCCATTGGTGTGAAATCATCGCCATAGATTATGGTTCCCTGCAAGAGGATCTCACGCGCCTGAGGCATATCCCAAAGTGGAGCAGCAAACTATTTAGCTCCTATTCAGCTCCTCATCAGCTTGAGCTTTCCAGGCTCGCCCTGCCAGAACGCACACGATAGAGGTGAAAAAGTTACGGCCAGGCCCTTTGTATTCATCAATAGCGCCATGAGCGCAGACGGCAAGATAAGCTCCTTTGAGCGCTGCCAGGTCAGGATCTCCGGCCAGGAAGACAAAGCGAGAGTCGACCTTCTTCGGGCGGAGAGCGACGGCATCATGGTAGGAGTGGGAACAGTCCTGGCAGACGATCCCGGCCTGAGGGTCAAATCGCAGAGCTACCGCGAGCAGAGACGAATTAAGGGCTGGCAGGACTTGCCGCTGCGGATCATAGCTGACAGCCGGGCGAGAACGCCGCCATCCGCCCAGGCGTTGGGACCGGGATCTATTCTGGCTGTCAGCCGCGCGGCTGACAGGGAACGGCTGAAGAGGATCGCATCAACCGGATCTGAGATAATAGTATGCGGAAGCGAAAAGGTTGATCTGGCCGAGCTATTTTCCCGGCTCTCTGATAGGGGAGTCAGGCGCCTAATGGTGGAAGGAGGAGCTACGCTAAACTGGTCGCTTCTCAATCTCGGCCTGGTGGATGAGATCTGCGTCTACGTGGGAGCTATGATCATCGGGGGAGCAAATGCCCCCACCCTGGTGGACGGACCGGGATTCAGAAGGGATTTTCCCAGGCTGGCCTTAAGCCAGGTGCGGCCGCTGGACGAAGGAGTGCTCCTCAAGTGGCGTGTGTCAGGCAGGCCTGACTGAACCTGTCGGATGGCTGTGAAATAATCCTACTGCTTTCTCACCACAAGCACGGGAATGGGGCTGCCCCTAACTACCTTATCGGCAACGCTGCCCAGTAGGAATCCTTCCAGGCCGGTGGCACCGATTCCGCCCATGACGATGAGGTTAACATTCCCCTCTTTAGCGACTCGAAGGATGTCCTCGGCGGGATAGCCTTCCTCGATATTTCTGGTCACGGTGATTCCGGACTTCGCTGCGATCTCCTCTACCTTTTTGGTGGCCGTTTCGCCCTGATCCTTAAGATTGCGTTTGATGCCTGCTACCAGGTCATCGGCAACCTTTGATATCAGATCGCCCAGAGGGCCGTACTCCTTACCGATATCCATTACAAAAAGAGCAGTTACGGCTGAGCCGTAGAGCCTGGCCATCTCTATTCCCACCTCGGCGGCCTGCTCGCTGTATTTGGAGCCGTCGGTTGCAATCAGGATTCTCTCAAACATGATCCGTTTTCACCTCAGCCTCTCATGAACTTGTCCCAGCCCTCGTAATGCGTCTTGAGGACGGTGCAGATGTCTTCCATCATCGCGAAGGGAATGCCCACCACGACGACCTCATCCTCCAGGCCGGAGTTCCTCGCAGATCCATCGCAGCCCAGGGAGATGTTTACCTCTCCTTTGAGGTAGGGCGAAGCAGTGGCATCCACGCAGAAGGATTGAATTCCTGCCGTGTTGAAGCTGGCCCGTCCACCTTTCTTGAACATGACTGCCTGCACTATTCGCCTGGAGGTTAGGGGAGTGCCTGCAAAGATCACCACATCCGGGTTCATGGGCATCTTGTCCAGGGGTGCGACGAAGGTGGCAACTGTGCTGCCGGGAAGGAGGCGCGGCATATTGGCAGCGATGCTGCTGCCCACGTCCTTGGTCTCGCATTTGTGCAGCTTGTCAAAGTACAGAGTACCGGAAGCGATGTTCTCCGGGCACTGGACCACACCAAGGCCGGAGGCTCCACCCTTGCAGGCATGCTGGTCGGCCCGGGCAAAGAAGCTCTTTCCTTCCCTTCTTGCGCCCTGAATCATGGAGCAGTAGTGCAGCGGCTTGTCCGCCAGCACCAGATCTTTGGGGATTTCAGCTTCGCTCTTGAACAGTTTTACGCCCACAATATTCTCGCGAATTCCTAAGGAGGATTTCAATATGCTCGACATCTCTTCAAGATTCATCTCAAATGCACCAAATAATAGTAGGGCGGAATGGCATTTCTTACTTGCGCTCTGCGGCTATGATCGGGAAAAATACCGCAAGTGCATTTTATGGAAACAGGGGCATTATTTGATGGACCGGAAGAAAAAATGAAAAATAGGAATATTCGGAAAGGATGGCCTGAAAGGATATTCAGGCTGCCTTTTCCTCTTCAGGATAGCGGGAGACTATGCTTCCCGAAGCATCCTTCAGTGTGGCCACGTCTCCATCGTTGTTCCAGATGGAAGAGCTGCGGTTCCAGAAGAGATCAACAGCAGTGTCATTGCCTTCTCCGGTGCGGATCTTGGCGACGGCGCCTGCCTTCAGGCTGAAATCAGGGAACTTGTAGGTGTGATTCTGTGCGTCCTCCAGCGTCCAGCCAACGAGGTCCACGTCCTCGGTCCCCAGATTGGTGATCTCCACCCATTCTTCGTTCAGGTTATCCTTCTCGGGACTTGGCGCGGCAAAATTGGCATTGGTTATGGCGATACCGCTCTGTTCTGCGCCAGCCGCCATTGCCGCCCCCAGGATCAGGACGGCAAGAGCAATCAGCGCCCCTGCAAATATTCGGTTTTTCATCTCGATTTCTCCAGGTGTACCTTTCAACAGTTTAGTATTTTTAGTACTGATCAATCTTCAGTAATATAAATTTTTCGAAAGAGTTTTCGACGGAAGGCCATTTGAAAAGGGACTGCTAAAGGAAAAACAGATCAGCAAAGGCAGAAGGGCAATCAAGAGCGCCTCAGACGGCGGAAGGAGCTGAATGTGGGCGCGGCCCTGATCTGTTCGATTCTCCCTGCGCGGCAGATCCGGCAAGCAGCAGTCCCACGCGGCGGCACCGGCCAGATGCGCCCCGGCTACATAAGGCGCGGGAGGCCCGCGAGAGCGTCGCCGGGCTGCAGCACTTCTGTGAAGCCGAAAAGGCCCAATCTGCACAGTCCATATCCCTTGAAGGCGATATTGAGCCAATAGGACCTTTTTGTTGAAGACATTCTCAATTAAGATACTGGCTTTGCGAGGTCTGAATAGGTCAATCATCCAAACATTTTTCATTAGAACAACTATCTATTAAATCAGGTGAGGCGATGTCCCTAAAGATCCGATTGGCCAACGATGAGACCCTAACGTATCGGACTAGCTATCCTGGCTTAGGAGAAAACCCATCTCATCATACAAAATGCGGCCTAAAATGGTCCAATAGCCCTTCAGAAGATGACGAGTGCGATCATCTGGACTGCGCTATCGTGGCGGCAAATCGCATATCGCGTGATTGCGTCATATTTCTAGCATTCAGTTTATTCTTTGCAGTATTTGCAGTAGGACGCGATGCGATTCCAGAAGGGTTTTTAGGCCCTGCAATGGTGGCATTTGGCATATTGATCATCGCCTTTACGGTCCACACGCTTTACCGGAACTACCAGAGCATGAATGAGCTAACCGAATTCAGGGACAAAGGCTCAATTAATGGGATTAAGGCCTTTAGGATCTAAGCGGCTTGACCTGCGGGATTTTTATTAATTATTTCTCGCCCACAGGCGCCCAGCCGTCCGCCGCTAATTCAGCCGCCCTTCCTCCAGATCCTCACAATGATGGCAATTCCAGCCAGGTTTATGACCAGGATGAGCACGATCCCAATTATCCTCTTCCAATTCCCTTGTGGCTCAGCCTTTCCTGCCAGATCCATCGCCGCGTCACCGTTCACCAGCACCGCCCATTCCTTGCCCCCGGCCTTGAGGCTGTACAGGCCACGCGAGAGACCCAGAAAGCGGCAATCGCCCGCATTACCATTTGCCAGACAAAACCCATCACGCCACAGCTCCAGGCCCTTGGGCGCGCCGGTGACGCGAAGCTCGAAACTCTCTGCCACTGGCAGAACTCTGCCCTCGCCAGTGAGGTTGCAGGAGATGTTGAGCAGATTCAGGACGGTGGGCGCGATATCGGTCTCCGACCACCGGCCGCCCAGGTTCAGCTCCTCCACTCCCGCACCCAGGAAGACCAGGGGGACGCGCAGCGCCTCGGGCTGGGCGGCATATTTCTCTGCTGAGTGGCCCCCTTTTCCGGTCCCGGAAGGAAAGACCATGCCGTGGTCGGCGGTGACGGCGAGAGGGACATTGCTCTGGCGGCAGATCTCGGCCAGCCTGCCCAAAGGCGCGTCGAGAGCCGCGACCACCTCCCGGTAGCCGTCCGCGCCCAGGTTCTGCCCGGCGCTGTCCACCGCCCCCACGTTTACCAGCATGAGAAAACGCTGTCCGGACAGGTTCCGGACGGTGTCCGCAGCAACATCCAGCGCCCAGCGGTCGTAGCCGGCATAGCCCGCGACGCCCTGCGGCGCAGCATATCGGGCAAATCTGTCCCGCCAGACCTGAAAGCGCTGGCGCAGTCCCGCGGGCGCACCGGCCCGAAAGCCCGGTATCGGCTCGGCCCCGTGCATTGAATTGTCTCCCAGATAGAGAACCGCATCCATCTCCCGCAGGACAGGCATGCTGTCGCCCCGCTCTAAAACCGCCAGGCAGAGATAGCCACTGGCGCGGGCGAGATCGAAGATCGTTGTTCCCAGCCGATCGGGATTTGTCGCCGAATTTCCGGTGATGAGAACGCTGTGGCTCTTGGTGGTCTCGGGCACCGGCACGCGCACCTCCACCGCCCGCGCACCTCCGCCAGTGAGGTTAAAGAGCACGCTGCCCTCCAGCGGCGAGCCGTCCAGGGCGTAGG
>DAOPZB010000128.1:0-5597 GCA_035353195.1 Methanothrix sp.
TTTAGCTCCGGCCCCCGAGAAATGCACGACGTTACCTGTTCCGAATGCGGCAAGACATGCCAGGTTCCCTTCAAGCCCGATGGGTCCAGGCCTGTGTACTGTAGCGATTGCTACCAGAAGCACAGACCAGCCAGGCCACCCAGAAGGTACTAACTGATCAGATTATTCTTTTAGCCGGGCTAAAACTGCCCGAATATTTTTATTTTCTATGGTTAGCAGTGATTTAAATGGAATTTTCAAACTTAAAAATTGACATGGCCATATACGCCATCCTCACAGAAGCGGTAGCATGGATCTATTGAATGAGAAGAAGGTGCACTATTCAGCAGAGGCGTGCGCCAATTGCGGAAAGTCCCATTTGCCGGCCGGAAGGAGTCCTTGCGCCGACAGAATGAACCTATGCACCACCTGCCTGGAAGAGAGACACACCTCCCTGGATGACCTCAGGACGAATGTAAGAAGACAGTTCAACTTAAGCCGGTCTCCCGACATGAGAAGCTGCTTTTTGAGGCTGCTTTCATCAGGAGAGATAGACTTCGAGCCGGACGGCTGGAGAACGAGCATGGCTTTAGGACTGGAACTCAAGGATGCAGGTTTTGCCATCCACGAATCAAAAAGAATCCTGCTTCAGACAGGAGCGAGCCAAAAGCCGGTGGACAGCACCGTGGACCGCCTGCTGAGCAGCATTTACAGGATGAAAGACCAGAGATCCCTGACATGCGAGCAGATTCGCGGACTGAATGTAATCTGCGACCAGTGCCCGGGTCAATACGAGATCGCGCGGCGTGAGCAAAAGACAGAGATCTGCCAGAGCTGACGGCAGAGTATATTTACCTGTATGCTGTCCTGACCTAATAGATGGCTGAAAAGAAGAACTACTGGGATATGCAAAAGTCCTTCTGGAAGACACCCCCCGGAATTGCTATCTGGCTCCTGCTCTTGGCAGCTTTTTTTGCAGGCGGCCTGCTCTGGCTAAACCTCCAGGTCAGCCCCTATCCGGTCATCGAGTCCTTCAAAGCCGATCCTGCCGTCCTGGACGGGGCGGGCGTATCCAATCTCAGTTGGAGCATTGTTGGAGCAGAGTGGGCGGCAATAGACCAGGGGATCGGAGAGGTGGGCCTCAAAGGCTCCGCCAGTGTGAGGCCGAAAGAGACCACCAGCTACACCATCTACGCCCGCAATGGATCGCGGAACAGGTCCATGAGCCAAAGAGTAATAGTCGCAGGACAATAATGCCCACAAATTAAACCACAAATTCAAATAGCATATCGACCGAATTATTGCTGATTGGTGGGGAGCGGACAATGACCTCAATTGCAGATGGCGAGCGGATAGCTGACGGCTCAGGTCGGAAGGCACAGGCACTGCTATTCCCGGGATTTTGCATTTTGATCGGCCTGATCATCTCGGTTCTGCTTCTTTCAGGAGCCTGCCGGGCCGCTATGGACGAATCCTGGGGCACAGTCACAAATGTGGTTGACGGCGATACCTTCGATGTGACCATCGAGAAGGCGTCAGACAAAGTGACCTACAGCGTGGAGAGAGTCCGCCTGGCGGATATCGACTCTCCAGAGATGGATGCCGAGGCCGGGCCGGCGGCCAGGGACTTTACCTACGCCGTGCTCATGAATAAGAGGGTCTTTCTGGACATAGACGACAGGTCATCCAGCGGCCGGGACGACTATGGCAGGCTGATCTGCCTGGCCTACATCAGCGGTTTTTATGGCCAGCCCATACCCTCGCCCTGCGTGAATCGACTCCTGGTCGATGCCGGCCACGCCAGGATAAATGATTTCTCTGATAACGAATTCAAGCCTCAAAAGTGGTGGTCCGAAGGCGATGTGGCGTCCGGCCAGGCTTCCGGCCAGGCGTACGGCAAAGCTTACGGCTCGGCTGATGCCAAGGATAGTCAAGATCAGGAGAATCAAAGCCAAGAGAGCCAAAGCCAGGGGCAGGAGGCAAACGGAAGCCTGGATCTGGGCCAGGAGCTGAAGGAGACACTGGAAAAGGACCTCCTCCCCAAGATACAGGATTCGGCAGAAGAAGAGCTGGACCGAATGGAGAGGGATGGATGGAGCTGGCTGAAAAAACAGATCGGCCTGAATAGCTCAAAATAGCAAAACATTTTTCTCTCCCCAGCCCACTTCGGAAAGCATGAACTTCGGTCGGCTCTTCAAGTCCAAACCAATACCACGCATTGCTCAAAGCCCGCCCTTTAACTACCTGGAGCTGAGGACAAAGCCCTTCTACATCGTAGCCTCAGTGGAGGTGGGCAATACCACTACCAAGTGCGTTCTCACTGCCACGGACATGAACACCGGCAAGACCTACATCGTTGACAAGACCGTCAAGATGACCCGCGATGTGAGGGGGCCCAAAGCCGGAGAGGAGGTCTTCGCCCATACCATCAACGGCACTCCCCTTACCAAAGAGTCCATAGCCGACCTGGTAAAGGACACTCTCCTGGAGAGCCACGGCAAAGCCCGACTGGACATCAAAAGCGACCTTCACTTTGTGGTCCGCTCCACCGGCGTGGTGGCTGAGCTGGATTCTCCGGACCAGGTGGGGGCCTTCATCCAGGCCCTGGCCCAGGGCTGCCTCAACGCCGGCGTGCCGCCCCGGCTCATGACCCCGGCCATGAGCATCCACAACATGCTCGACAAATTCAAGCGCCTCACCATGATCGAAAAGGTGATATTCATGGGCGCTGTGGCCTCCTGCTTCCCCCCCCAGGGATCTACAGGAGTGGAGGTGGTGGCCAATGAGATGGAAGGGGAACTGGCAACTGCCGGCATAAAGGAGGGCAGCCGCTGGACGGATGTGGATTTTCGCAATCCCTGCCTCTCCATGGACTTCGGCACCACCCTGGACGGCAGGGTGACGAGCGACGAGCTTCCCTATGCCCACACCATCGGCAACCTCCTCGGCCTGGCAGGAGCCATTCCCGATGCCGTTGTTCAGGGAACGGGGCTCGTGGACAAGACCACCGGCGCAACACTGGACATATTCGACGGCAAGGCCAGGCCCGACTACGGCAAAGAGGCCCAGCAGTACGCCGACCAGATCAACGACCTGGTGGTGATTGAGAAGGTGCCGGAAAGCCGCAGCAAATACGGACTGGTTCCGGTAAGCCCCAAGGCCGCCGCCCAGAACAATGTGGTACTCATCGGCTGCGATGTGGGTGTGAACGGCAGCGATCTGGGCAAACTCTCCCGCATCGGAGCCGACCTCTATCAATCCAGGAATCAGAGACTGCTCTTCGGGGCTTTAGACCTGGCTATGGCCCGCGTGGCCTGTCGGCTGGTGGAAGTGGGGGTCCAGGAAGGGATCGTCACCCGAAAGACGGCCATCGGCGTTACCGGCAGAGCCGGCATCAGCGGAGGCAAGCCCGGCCTGATACTGGAGGAATTAGGAAAGCTGGGCATCTGCCAGGAGCCTGAAAAGAATGTGGTCTTCGTGGACGACGGCCTGGCTCGCGGGGCAGCCGTCATGGCCCGCTGCATGAACTCCATGGGAACGCCCAAAAATCCGCTGGGCGGCCTAAGAGGCGGAAAATGCATCCTCAAGGAGAGGATGGACTACGAGTCCCGCAAAGGCGCGGCTCCCGTACCCCAGCAGGCGAAGCCCGACAAGGAGACGCAGGCTTACTTTGTTGGAGGACACAGGTGAGCCGGAGCCCTGGAATCCTGAAGATCTTCCTTCATGCCCTCTAAAAATATGCCGAAAAAGAAAGGAGCCACTGGCCTGCCGGATGGCCAGGAGACACCTATAGCGTTCCGGTCCATCGACCGACGGGAGGAGATGCTCTGGATAGCGAATGAGCCTCCCATGCCGTCTGCTTTTCCACCCTGCATCAAGGCCATAATCGCCAGGGTCAGAGACAAGAATGAAGGGGAGGAGACGCAGGAGAAGCAGGAAAAGCAGGAGAAAGACGGAAAGGAAGAGAAAGAAGAGAAAGACGGGAAGGGCAGACACAGGACGGCAGCCATCCTGGCAGCATTCCTGGGGCAGGCAGGCTTCAGCCAAGAGAGAGCCAAGCAGCTCTGGTTGGATGTTGCTTCCGTGGAGGAGAGCATATTCGAGAAGTGGTTTGCCAGGATGCACTGCCCCAAATGCCGGCTGCTGCAAAGGCAGAGCAGGGGATATCCCGACCTTGGCATAGCCGACCTGCAGCTCTGCCGTCCGGATGAGGACTGCGCCGGATTTGAGGGGCCGGTGGAGTATGCCTGTCGCATCAGCCCAGGGGACGACGGGAGAAAGACCGGGAGGCTTCTTCACATCAGAACTGAATACAGGGCTCGCATCTTCGACTGGTCCAGAGGACAGGAAGCCGAAGTCGACCTGACGGAGGACGAAAAGGATGACCTGGAGGCGCTGCTGGTCGAATTAGCCGGGCGGAGTGATGCGGTCCTGACTCTTTCCAGGGTGAAGGTGAGAGGGAGGCTCCGGCCAAGGTTTTATCTGAGGGAGCTTGAAGGGCCGCGGCGGCAAATGCTATCTGATATTATTTAAAAAATCGAAAAGCCGAAAAAAAATTGAGCCCCTAAAATCCAATTCTAAATTAAATTCTAAGCAGGTGCAGAGCTATCTGTGGCATTGGCCGCAGCCGCAGAGACCACGATCTGCAATGAGTCGGCAAAGCTTGCCGAGCCATCCAGGGAGGTGGCGGCTATGTCCACGCTGTAGACTCCGGGCGTGCCGGCTGTCCAGTCTTTGGAGTATTCGTTGACGCCCGACTTGATCAAGCTGAGCTTTTCGACCTCTTTTCCTGTCGAGTCCTTGATGGTGGCGGTGGCGGTGAGCTGCAGCTCGGCAGCGCTCTCCTCTTCCGTCTGGCTGTTCAGGCCGAAGAGAGCCGTGATCTTAACCGGGCTTGCCTCAATTGCCGCGGCGGGTGTAGCATTGACGCCCTTTAATACGATCTCCGGAGCAGCAGCGGCAGATGCCTGGTTATTCTTTTCAAACTGTGACTCCGTCTGCCTCACGACCTTGGGTCCGAAGGCTGCGGGCTCGTCGCTGATGGGCTTGCCCTCGATGAAGTTCTGGGCGCTAGTGCTCCAGTTGCCCTCTTTCATGCAGGATGCACATTCTGCGGATGCGGTGACGGCCAGTGCCGATAAAACTGCCAGGACGGCCAGGCCGGCCGCAAACAATGTTGAGATCTTCATATCATGTCCTCTTTTGCCTCAATGTGAAACACATTGCGATTTCGGGCATTCTTCGTATTCTATTTATATCATCCTGACGCCAGAGATGAGGGAGGGAAATGGCCGGAAGAGACAGCGATAATTGTCACGATCATATGCGCATTCTGGCGCTGGCAGACCTGCATGACCAGGTGAAGATGCTGGAGCGGCTGGCTGGCACCATGGAAAGCCTCGATCCCCATCTCATCGTCTTCTGCGGAGACCTGCACAATGCTTCAGACCGGGAGGCGGCCCGCCCTGCCGCCCTCGCCCTGGCCGACCTCGGCCCCAGGGTGCTCATAGTTCCGGGAAACATGGATCACCGTGATACAGTGCCGGACCTCTGGCGAGAGGCTGGGCTGATCATGCTGCACCGCGCCTGTTTTCGTTTCGGCCCCGCGGCCTTCCTGG
>DAOPZB010000129.1:0-5578 GCA_035353195.1 Methanothrix sp.
GGCCCTTCATCAGATCGGGGTCGTAGCCTTGGGGTTGCGACGCCTCATCGGCCCATTAAGGTAGTCAGCCGAGGTATTTAACCTTTTCCCTCAACCCTTCTTTTCCCGAAGAGATGAGAGAATTTCCGGCCTTCCACAACCGATGGCATACTCAGGCCCTATAATCGCTATCTACAGGACCCGTTGCCCCACCCTTTCAGGCGGGCCGAACCCTTCCAATAACTCGGAGGTATATAACCTTTTTGGTTTGCCCGAAGAAAAGGCCGGATTGAATGCGCCAAAATCATTTAGTATTAATATCATCATAACAGCCTGTCTGCAACCAGATATAGGATAATAACATGTCTGCTGGAGGTCTTTTATGGGCATTACATTGACTGAGAAGATCCTGAGGGAGCACCTCGCGAACGGCTCCGGCTCCTATGAGCCCGGCAAAGAGATCGGCATAAAGATAGATCAGACCCTTACCCAGGACGCTACAGGCACCATGGCCTACCTGCAGTTCGAGTCCATGGGCCTGTCCGAGATCGCTACCGACCTTTCCGTAAGCTACGTGGATCACAATACCATCCAGGTGGGATTCGAAAACGCCGACGACCATGCCTATCTGGAGTCCATCGCCAGGAAGTACGGCATATACTTCTCCCGCCCCGGCAACGGCATATGCCACCAGGTCCACCTGGAGAGGTTCGCGAGGCCCGGAAAGACGCTGCTGGGCTCCGACAGCCACACGCCAACCGCCGGAGGAGTGGGCAGCCTGGCCATGGGAGCGGGCGGCCTTGATGTGGCCGTCGCCATGGGCGGAGGAGCATACTATCTGACCGCGCCGCGAGTCATAAACATCCACCTCTCCGGAGAGCTGCAGCCCTGGGCCACAGCCAAGGATGTGGTCCTGAAGGTCCTATCCATCCTCAGCACCAAGGGCAACGTATCTTCTGTAAGTGAATACACCGGTGAAGGCATCGGCGGCCTGACGGTGCCGGAGAGGGCCACCATAACCAACATGGGAGCCGAGACGGGCGTCACCACCTCCATATTCCCCAGCGACGAGCAGACCCGCCGCTTTTTAGAGGCGCAGGGAAGGGGCAAGCAGTGGAAGGCCCTGAGCCCGGATAAGGACGCAGTCTACGACCGCACCCTGGAGATCGACCTGTCCGCCATAGAGCCGCTGGCCTCTGCGCCGCACAGCCCCGGAAATATCGCCCGAATTAAGGAACTGGGCATGCCTGTGGATCAGGTTATGATCGGCTCATGCACCAATTCCTCCTACGTAGACCTCATGACCGTCGCCGCCATGGTCAGGGGCAGGCACCTTCCCCCAGGGGTCTCCCTGGGAATAGCCCCCGGCTCGCGACAGGTGCTATCCGCCATTGCCAGAAATGGGGCCTTAAGCGACCTCATAGCCTTCGGAGCCAGAATCCTGGAGTCCTCCTGCGGCTTTTGCATAGGAAACAGCATGTCTCCCTGCACCGATTCCGTCTCCGTGCGCACCAGCAACCGCAATTTCAAGGGCCGCTCCGGAACCCCCAGCGCCAACGTCTATCTGACCAGCCCCGTGGTAGCAGCCGCCGCAGCCATAGCCGGCCGGCTGATCGACCCGGCAGAGCTGGGCATGCCCTTCCCCCGGATACAGATGCCCGACCACTTTGAGATCGACGACAGCATGATCATAGCACCACTTGCACCGCCAGCCAGGGCGGATACGAAGATTTGCCGCGGCCCGAACATCGGAGAGCCGCCCGTAAACGGCCCCATGCCCGAGGAGATCGCGGGGCAGGTGACCATCCGGGTGGGCGACCTGGTGACCACCGATCACATCATGCCGGCGGGAGCCAGGCTCAAATACCGCTCCAATGTCCCCAAATACTCGGAATTCGTCTTCGAGCCCCTGGACAGGAACTTCTCCAGCCGGGCGTCAGCCCTGCGCGACCAGGGAGTTCACAATCTCATCGTTGCCGGTACCAGCTACGGCCAGGGCTCCTCCCGGGAGCATGCCGCCCTCTGCCCCATGTACCTGGGGGTGAAAGCAGTCATCGCCAAGTCCATTGAAAGGATTCATGCTGCCAATCTGGTCAACTTCGGCATACTGCCCCTGGCCTTCTCGACAGAGGGTGATTGGGACATCCTGCCCCAGGGCGTGGCAATCAGGATTCCTGCCATCAGAGAGGCTCTCCAGAGCGGCAAAGAGGGCATAAAGGCACTGGCTGGGGACGGAAAGGTGAACAAGCAGATTGACCTGAATATGAGCCTATCCTCCCGGCAAAGGGAGATACTTTTGGCGGGAGGGCTTCTGCCCTTCACAGTTATGGCCGGAAAAGACAATTAACATTAACAATTAAAAATGGAGCGCCGCCCTGTTGGGGCAGAGCGCTTCTGCTCTTTTCCGAATATCTGCAGTTTATGAACTCAGGTATTAAACAAAACCATGATGTTCTGGGACATCATCTTTCCCTTGGCATCCTTGGAAGGAGTGCCGGTACTGTTGGAAACCGTCAGGCTTCCCAGGCTTATCGGATAAGACCAGGCTTGATTGATGTCAAAGCGGCTGTTCACATTCCTGGTCAAGAACTGGCTGTTTCTCTGGGTGGCGGTAAGGACAGGAGCTTCGGTATTGGCATTGAAGCTGGTGGCCTTGAGCTGCAGTGGGCTGTTAAAGCTCAGGGGGAAGTTGATCATCCAGATGTCCATGTTGGAGGAGGTGCTCTTGATGCCCTGACTCTCCTGATTGGTGATGTAATTGCCCCAGTAATTTGCGACATCCGGCTCAAATGTAGACGATCCCGGCGAATTGAAGAATGAGAGCTGAGTGCTGCTGTAGCCCTCGCCCATACCGATGGTCTGGGCGCCGGCCAGGCCGAGCAGGCAGGTTAATGCGATCAATACAACGGTTATTTTCATATTAATTCATCCCATTTTATTAGTTGACTCCTGGTCTGCGAATCAGTCCCAACCTATTTATTCCTTATTGGTGCAGGGATTGCCATGCCGGACCGCTTCGAAATACTGCACAAAGACCTGGCCGGGAGAATTGGCCGGCTGGCCACGCCGCACGGCAGCATCGAGACTCCAGCCCTGATGCCTGTGGTCAATCCCCACCTGCCGCTCATCCCGCCCCCGGAGCTGGCGGAGATGGGCGCGGAGATGATCATCACCAATAGCTACATCATTTACCAGGACGCAGAACTGAAGGCCATAGCCCTGGAGAAGGGGCTGCATGAGATGCTGGGCTTTTCCCGGCCCATCATGACCGACTCCGGAGCGTTTCAGCTATCCGTCTACGGAGACATCGATGTCTCTCCCGGGGAGATACTGCAATTTCAGTTCGGCATAAAGTCCGACATTTGCGTGCCCCTGGACATTCCCACGCCGCCCGATGTGCCGAGAGAGAGAGCGGAGGAGGAGTTGGCCATAACCGAGAGCAGGCTGGTCGAGGCTGCCGACATGGAAAGGCCGGGCCTCTTAGCCTGTCCGGTACAGGGATCGACCTATCCTGACCTGCGGGAGAGGGCGGGCCGGTTTGCGGCAAAGCTGCCCTTTGACGTCTACCCCGTGGGAGGCGTCGTGCCCCTCATGGAGGCATATCGCTACTCAGAGCTGGTGGATGTGGTCTCTTCTGCCAAGAAGGGGCTTGGCTCAGCCCTGCCTGTTCACCTCTTCGGAGCCGGCCACCCCATGATCTTCGCCCTGGCCGCGGCCATGGGCTGCGACCTGTTCGATTCAGCGGCCTATGCCCTCTATGCCCGGCAGGACCGCTATCTCACAGTGCACGGCACGGGAAAGCTGGACCTTATGAGCTATCTGCCCTGCTGCTGCCCGGTCTGTCAGGGCCATACCATCAAGGAGCTGAGGGACAGCCCTGAGAAGGCCAGGCTGCTCGCCCGGCACAACCTCTATGTCTCCCTGGCAGAGATCAGGCAGGTCAAGGAGAGCATTCGCGAGGGCTCGCTCTGGGACCTCCTGGAGACGCGCTGCCGCTCTCATCCCCGTATGTTGGACGGCCTAAAGAGGCTTGGAGGAAATGGGCAGTGGCTGGAAAGGCTGGACACAGCCAGCAAATCCACCTTCTTTTACACCAGCCATGAGGGAGCCCTGCGCCCGGAGGTGCTGCGCTACGCCCGCAGGATCGGCCGCTTCTCCCTGGAGGGCGAGGTGCTGGTCACAGACGATCCAGCCGCCGACACGTCCGGCTACGACCATGTGCTGCACTACAAGCCGCCCTTCGGGCCCTACCCCAGGGAGCTGGCCGAGACCTATCCCTTCAATGCCGAAGTGCCGGAGCAGGCCGACAGCGCAGCCAAAGAGCAGGCGGACAAGAACATGAGAGAGTTGATGAGAGCCAATCCGGGGGCGAGGTTCTCTGTGTCTCTGCGTCTCTGTGGTTGAGTCAGTAAGTTGCCGGCAATTAAGCCTAATGCTACTGAACAAAACCACAGAGGCACAGAGGCACAGAGATGCGAATAAGCCTGAAAACAGGTGCAATGAAGCGAGCGCACTCAAATAATCCTGACCAAACCGCAGAACTTCGTCTTCCTCTTTTTATGAAAATCCGATTTTCCTTCCAGGTAAAAATGGCTTTCTGATATCATTTTCCGGCCAAACTACTTATTCTCACAGGTCTGATAGGGATACTATGGCAGGAGTTCTTGAGCTAATCAGAGGTTCTCAGCCTCAGAGGAGATTGGTAGGTGTTTCAAAGAAGACTCCCTGGGTGGACAGCAAGGTTTTGGAGCTTTTGGCTGCCAAGGAGATCCTGGCCGAGGTATTTGGAATGAGAATCTCAGAGGTAGAGGAGATGCTCCGGCAGCGCATCGAGGAGGGAGAGCAAACCTGCCAGGAGGAAGGAGGGCTATGGCCGGAGAGCTTCAGCCTGGTGAAATGAAGATTTGAACACAAATGCAATACTTTCGTGACTCTACACTTCAGCAAGAGAGTATTCCCCCCATCAAAGAAATGACCAGAAAATTGCATAATCGAGTCTGCGACGGGCCAGCGCCGATCCACAGCACCCATTGGAGGGACCAATCACCGAAGTGACGGCCAGACCCGCACGAAGCTCGACAACTATTAGACCTGGGGTTGAAGGCGGCACAGCGCTGCAATCTTGCACAGCGTCCGAATTACTGAAACCCCGGCATCGCAAGATGCGGGGCCTCGTGCTCGCCTTCTCGCCTTCGGCTTTGTGCCGCCCATGCCCCGACCGTGTATTAGCGCGAGGTCTTCGGGCATATTACTGCGCCAGTTACAGCGCGCAACTTTTCCATCCCGAAGTTTCCTTCACAGGCTCCCAAATCCGAATGCATTGCCACGTCGGCATGCATCTCCTGTACCAAGGGATCTCTATCCGCCGGCCCGAATGGCCAGCAGTATGCTGCACCGCGGAGGAGCAAACATCTTTTCCCCTGTCATCAGAGCATAATCGGATACGTTAAGCCCACGGCACGCCCACCACCCTTTATGGCATGGAGCGGCAAACTATCTATATAATCATTATACATATTTGTAGTTGGCGGTCAGAGATATGAGCTGTGTAGTCCCGAAAGTATTTCGCACACGCTTTACCCCTGAACCCGTAACACGG
>DAOPZB010000130.1:0-3405 GCA_035353195.1 Methanothrix sp.
GAACTGGGCCGACCTCAGAGGCTGCTCACTCTTTCAATGTGTGCTATCTCGGGCCGAGATCTCTTCCGCGGATTTGAGCGGCGTGGATCTGGGTGAAACCGACCTATCACGGGCCTTCGTGGTAAGATCAAACCTCACCGGTTCAAACCTTGATGCCGCCGGACTGGCATATACCGACCTCACGGAATCAATTCTCAAGAGAGCGAGTCTGAAATGGTCAAAGCTCATGTCTGCAGACCTCACCAGAGCTGACTTTACGGAAGCGGATATGACTGCAGCTCATTTCGAATCGTCCCTTTTAACTCAGACGAGGATGATCGGGGCTAGAATGGATAGTTCTTCTTTCAAGGATATGGTCGTTACTGGTGCGATCTTCTGCAATTCCAGTCTCAAAGAGGCTAAGCTGAATCGGGTATCCTTCTACGATGTTGATATGAGCGGCGCGGATTTGAGCGGCACGAGCTTTGCCGGAACGGCATTTATCGGCTGCAGACTGAATGGGACAAATCTGATGGGAATCAATTATGACGATAGCAGCCTGGATTCTCTGGCGAGATCGGATCTTCAAGGTGCAAAGATCGACAGCAATCTGCAAAAGAAGATAGAAGAGATCCGGTCGATGCAAAACAAACTCCCACGCGCCTAGGCATACATGAACCTTATGGATAGATACAATCAATTCCGAATTTTATAATTATTAATCAGCAACCTTTAACTAAATTGACATCTCATACAGTTATCCCGTATGCCTGGCGCCGGAATTGAGTGCAGCATACAAGAGGCAAGAAAATGAATACTACTAAAATGGCCATTTGCATCTTCATGATTGCCATGTTCGTCGTCCTTCTATCGATCTCATCTGTGGAAGGAAAAGATCTGACTCAATCGGATTATGAGGAGTACATTTCGAATTTTATAGGTGCGGCTTCCTATCAGCTGCCCGAGCCGGTCTCCACATTGTCATCCCTCATTATGAGTTCGCCCGATCTCACCAAGGGGGCGCTGAAGAACTGGGCTTACAATAGTATGCTAAGAACCACCCGCAACCTGATGGATGCCGAGCAGAGCGGCAGCAAGGAGCAGATGGACCGCTACAACGATCAGCTCGATCGCTGGCAAGCGGTCTACTCCTGCCTCAATGGAGACTGCGCTCATATGCAGCAGCTGGAGGGCAGCATAGCAACGGAGCAGGCCGATGGAGAGCAGAGCACGGCTGCGCCTGCTGCGCCGAATGCTGCCGCTGCGGCCACGGGAAGCCTTGTCGCCAATGAGACCCGCTATCAGAAGGGAGCGCTCCTCGTCGGACCGATTTCAATCCCGGCGAACTGGACCGATCCCCAGGATATCATCTTCCTGGATCAGGGACGGCCTTACATCGTCGTGGGAGAGGGGATGTGCAGCCTCTGGGACAGCCCGCCTGAGCCGGATGGGGTGGACTCCTGTTTCGTCTATGCCAAATGGAGAATTGGCGACGTGCCGCAGGTATGGGGCCAGTTGGAGCTGGTCGATCCATCGGTTCACCTGAGCGATCTCATCGAGAGGAATACCGGAAAGCCTGCGGAATACAACCCGTCCCATGTCTATGAGGCGGTGGTCTTCGGAGAAGGAAAGATGCTCAAGGCCCGCGTCTACGATGGCGGAGGCTACAGCGATAACTACGGCGAATTGAAGATCAGCGTCTACCAGGCGATTTCAGGATAGGCATGGCCCAAAGCTGGAGGATTTAAGAAAAGGCTTCAATGCCGTCCAATTGCCCAGCTTGTTGGCCTTCATATTTTTTGCGAGCTACTGTTTGCAGGCGTCGGATGAGATAAGAATTGGTGTTGTGAAGATCACTGCCTGAAATGTGACATTTCCCTGCATCTGCAAAATCCGGTCCCGCCCCAAGCCTAAAGAGGCAAAAATTGCTGGGAAGGAGTAGTTACTTATCGTCAAACAGCGCATTATTAATTGCTGGTAATCCAATGAAATTCGAGCATGTCGCAGGAAAGGATAAGGGCAAGGTCAGGCTCTTTGCCCTGAGCACTTGTATCTGGTGCAAGAAGACCAGGGAATTTCTCTCATCTCTGGGCATAGCTTTCGACTACATCTATGTTGATCTGCTCAAGGGCGAAGAGAGGGCGGAGGCGATCTCCGAGGTCAAGAAATACAACTCAAGCCTCTCGTTTCCAACGCTTGTCATTGGCGAGAAGAGCATAGTGGGACTTAAGGAAAAAGAGATCCGGGAGGCTCTGAGCTGATGGAAGAGGATTTCGTGCCGCCAGCTGATGATGAGGTAGACCGGTTGTGCTCCCGCCTTGAAAGAGATGCCAAACAGGGCGGATATAACCTCAATTCAGATGCGGATTTTGTGAAGGGCCTGGCCAGAGGCCTGCTCGTAAACGAGAAACGCTACGGCTACCGCGCCTGTCCCTGCCGCCTGGCCTCCGGAGTCAAAGCCGAGGACCTGGACCTGATCTGCCCCTGTGACTACAGAGACGCGGACATCACAGAATTTGGCGCCTGCTACTGTGCGCTTTATGTTTCCAAAGCGGTCCTGAAGGGCGAGAAAGAGCTGGCTTCAATTCCGGAGAGAAGGCTTCCGCCCGAAGAGAGAGCGGCGCGGCTTCAGGCGAAAAACGCATCCAAAGAAGCGCTGGGCGCAGATATTGCAAAGGTGGCCTTCAAGCTCTCCCTTCCCGTCTGGAGGTGCACCGTATGCGGCTATCTCTGCGCCCGGGAAGGGCCTCCTGAGGTCTGTCCCATATGCAAGGTCGGAAAAGAGAGGTTTGAGAGGTTTATTTAGATTTATGACCTCCAATAAAAAGGCCGAGCTCAAGGTCTCCGGCATGGTCTGCGCCGCCTGCACTGCTGCCATTGAAAAGGCCTTGCGCAATCTGGATGGCGTGGCAGCCGCATTCGTCAACCTGGGCACGGAGACGGCATCGGTCGAATACGATCCCGAGAAGCTGAGCCTTAATGATTTGGAAAAGGCGGTGCGGGACGCCGGCTATGACGTGATAGACGAAAAAGTCGTCCTCAAGGTCGGCGGCATGGTCTGCGCCATGTGCGTGGGGGCGCTGGAGATCGCCCTCAAGAAGCTGGATGGCGTCGTGGAGGTGCGGGTGAATCTGGCATCCGAAAAGGCTTATGTCACCTTCAATGCTCGCATGGTGGGCCTGGAGGAGATGAAGAAGGCCATAGTCGATACCGGCTACGAATTCCTGGGGCTGGAAGGCGAGGAGGCACTGGCCGACCGGGAGAAGGAGGCCTTTGCCAGGGACCAGGCAGACAAGAAGCGGCGCATCATCATCGGCTTTGCGACAAGCCTCTTTCTCATGGCCCTCATGTACCTTCCCGTCCATGAAATTGTGCCCATGCAGATCGCCATGGCATATCCCAATTTCATGGGCCTGTTCATGCTCA
>DAOPZB010000130.1:3505-5503 GCA_035353195.1 Methanothrix sp.
GTGCCCATGCAGATCGCCATGGCATATCCCAATTTCATGGGCCTGTTCATGCTCATATTATCCGCGCCGGTCTTCGTCTATGTTAGTCGCCCCATCTTCCGGGCGGCACTGCGATCGCTTGCTAACCGAAACCTGGATATGGATGTCATGTACGGCATGGGAATCGGCGTGGCCTACGGCTCATCCATCCTGGGAACATTCGGCATAGTCCTGACGTCGGACTTCATGTTCTACGAGACGGCAGTGATGCTGGCCTCCTTTCTCACCCTGGGCCGCTACCTGGAGGCCGGAGCCAAAGGCCGCACCTCTGAAGCAATCAAGAAGCTGGTGGGCCTGGTCCCCAAGAGAGCCACCCTTCTGAGAGATGGCCGGGAGGTTGAGGTCTCTGTAGACGAGGTGATGGTCGGCGATCTGCTTGTCGTCAGGCCCGGAGAGAAGATTCCGGCAGACGGCACGGTTACGGCAGGAGAAAGCTACGTTGATGAAGCCATGATCACCGGGGAGAGCATTCCCGTCTCCAAGAAGCCGGGCAGCCGGGTGGTGGGGGGCACCATCAATGGGAACGGCTCGCTAAAGTTCACCGCTAAACGGATAGGAAAAGATACCGTGCTTGCTCAGATCATCGCCCTGGTGGAACAGGCCCAGGGAACGAGGCCGGCGGTGCAGAGGATCGCAGACAGGGCGGTGGCCTATTTTATCCCCACCATCCTGACGGTAGCTTTTGCATCATTTGTCTACTGGTATTTCGTAGCTCACAATACCCTGCTCTTCTCCCTCACCTCACTGATATCCGTGCTGGTGGTAGCCTGCCCCTGCGCACTGGGCCTGGCGACGCCCACGGCCATAACAGTAGGCATAGGCCGGGGAGCGGAGCTGGGAATCCTGATCAAGAGCGGGGAAGCTCTGGAAGCCTCGGACAAGCTCAATGTCGTCGCCTTTGACAAGACCGGCACATTGACTGTGGGAAGGCCCGATGTAGTGGAGATGGCTGCCTTCGGCGGCCTGAGCAAGGTGGAGGTGCTCGGCCTGGCAGCGGGCGCTGAGCTGCCCTCTGAGCACCCTCTGGCCGAGGCAGTAGTTAGAAAGGCCCGAGAGCTGAACCTTGCTCTGCCTGCTCAGGAGGATGGCGATAAGTTCGAGGCCAGGCCGGGAAAGGGCGTTGTCGCCCAGGTTGCCGGCAGGAGCGTTGTCGCCGGAAACAGGATGCTCTTCAAGGACGAGGGAATCGAGCTTTCTCCGAAGCTGCTTGAAACGGCCTCCGGATATGAAGAAGAGGGGCGGACAGCCCTGCTAGTCGCCATCGATGGCCGGGCTGGCGGAGTTCTGGCCGTCGCAGACCGGCCCAAGGAGTCTGCCGGGCGAGCGGTTGCAGATCTTCAGAAGCTTGGCCTATCAGTAGCGATGATCACCGGGGACAACGCAAAGAGCGCAGCAGCGGTTGCCGAACAGCTGGCAATAGTGGAAGTTCTCTCCGAGGTCCTGCCGGAGGACAAGTCTCAGGAGATAAAGAGGCTGCAGCAGAGCGGCAGAAAGGTTGCCTTTGTGGGCGACGGAATCAATGATGCTCCTGCTCTCGCTCAGGCGGATGTGGGAATTGCCATCGGCAGTGGAACCGATGTGGCCATTGAAGCGGGAGAGATCGTTCTCATGAAAGACGACCTTCTGGCAGTGGTGGCGGCAATACAGCTCAGCCGCAAGGTGATCTCGCGAATCAGGCTGAATATCTTCTGGGCCTTTGCCTACAATGCAGCCCTGGTTCCAGTGGCAGCAGGCGCTCTTTACCCGGGTTTTGGCATAACCTTCCGCCCTGAGCTGGCAGGTCTTGCGATGGCCCTCAGCTCGGTAACGGTTGTCACCTTATCCCTCTTGCTCAAAAAGTATATACCGCCGGCAATGAGAAATAGATCCCAGGAGAATAAATAGCAGCAAAGGATTGTGAGGCTTGGATAATGGCGATAGATCCGATATGCAAGATGACAGTCGACGAGAAGACTGCCA
>DAOPZB010000131.1:0-5464 GCA_035353195.1 Methanothrix sp.
ATCATAGGTCTGGCTCGCGGCATAGAGCCACTCTTCGGCAGCGGGATCGTATAGCTCAAGCCTGATATCCTTCATGCCAGCCGCCAGAGGTTTGATGAACTGCACGGTGATGTTGTACATGTACACTCTGGATATCTCTCCTGAAAGCGGATTTGTCTGGTAGAGCGGCCCGTGATCGGGGCTTATCGTGGCATTGACGAAATTAGCCTGCTCGATTTCCGGACCAGGGAAGACTTCGGAAGACTCCGATCCGCTGCTGAACCGATACTTTGCGGCGCCGTATTCAGAGCCGTCTATAACCACGTCCGGCCAGCAGAGCCTCTGTGATGTGCCATTGGTCGCATTGTAGGGGATGGTCCCCTGAGATATCCACTTGCTCGAGCCGTGCTCCTGGGTGAACAGCTCCACATCCATATTCCTCTGTCCGGCCTGCACATCCACGCAATAGGTAAATCCGGTGAAGGCTGAGCCGTTCATGGGAGAGACTGCTGCTGAAGAGAATTTTATGGTTTCATCCTTTTTCTTTGATTCGGATTTTATGACGGTCATGCTCTGCTCAGGGAATGAGATCATCCCTCCGGGAATGTCGGGATGCATATAGCTCAGGGAGAGGGTGTGGTTGCCGATGTTACCTGCGTTGAACGGAACCGACCAGGCATAAATGTATCTCTGGCCACCCAGAGAGGAGCCTTTGACCTTTTCTGCATAGCTCATCTGCGGGCCGCTGATGTTCAGGACAGAAAAGCCCGATCCCAGCGGGCTTTCTATTGTCGCCTTGATCACCTGATTGCTGGGTGTATCCTCGATTACATAGACCACCGGCGAGTAGTCCAGGAGAACCAGCTCCGCTTTTCCGCCGCTGATGGCCGGCCCGGAGAATACATTGGAGACAAATCTCTCTCCCTCGAAGAGAGCAGCAAAGCGGTAGCTGGCATCATCGCCCTCCGCTTCAGCGCACTTATAGCGGAAGGGCTTGGCGGTGAGGTTGACCTGGCTGTCTCCGGCTGCAATGCTGCCCGAAGCCCTCTCTACCCACTCCCGGCTGCAGGGATTGTAGACCTCCAAAGCCACCCTGGTGGGGACGCTTGAGGCCGCAGCAGCCGTGTAGGTGAAGCTGTCATTCCATTTGCCCCTGGTCGGGGTCACGGCGGCATCAGAGAAGGAAATGGAGACCGCCTTTACTTCTACTGTTCCCTCAGTAAGCCTCATCTCTCCATCAAGGCTGGGATGCTGGAAGGCGATGGTGTAATTGAAGGCCTTCCCGGCGTCATCTTCCGAGAATGATGGCTTCCAGTCGTATCTGTAGCGGCCTGCTCCCAGAGCTGTCCCCTGATCAGGCTCTTCCATCTCCTTGCCGGGGCCCGTGAGCCGGAGAGTTGCCTCTCCCTGTCCGGCGGCGTACTCAACCACAGCAGAGATGGCGGCACTGGCCTCACTGCCCTCAGATACATAGACCACTGGATCGCTATCCAGGGAGACGAGAACTGGACTGCCGCCTCGGAAGGCCGGGCCTTCGTAGGGCTTGGAGAGATAATCCTTTCCGGCGAATGAGGCCTTGAAGCGGTACTTGGCTGCCATCTGCTGCATCTCATCGCATTCATAGTCGAAGGGCGAGAGCGTCCAGTTGAGGGCGGACGACTCAAGTTCGGCCTTTAGGGAGCCCTTGTCGGTCCACTCGGTGCTGCAGGGATCGTAGGTTTGCAGGCTGACGTCCAGAGGAACCACAGTGCTGTTGATGAGCACCGAATAGGTGTAGCTGTCATTCCACAGGCCCGTGGATTGAGAGATGGAGGCCTTCTGGAATTGCACAGAGACTGGTGTGATCTTTATAAATTTATCCTCGAAGGCGTACCTCCCGCCCTCCAGGTTGGGGTTAACATAGGACAGGGACAGAGTATAATTATTGTTTACGTGCCTGCTATCAAATGGTATTTGAGACTTGAACTGATACCTGTTGCCGCCCAAAGGCACCGCAGTCAATGTGCGGTTGATGTTCTGATCGGGTCCGGAAAGCCCCAATAGCAGATCTCCGGAGCCCTTGTTGAATGTGACGGTAGCCGTTATGTCCTGGCGGCTGCTCTCGCCAGGTCTAACGTAGACCACGGAGGGATATTGCAGGTCGATCTTAGGTATCTCCTCTACCACCCTGAAGCTCACATTGGCCTTTTCAGCCTGGTAATTCCAGTTCTCGTTTTTGTAGACCACTTTCGCAGAAAATGGGGCGGACCGGGATAGCTGAACATCGCTTCTGTTGAATAGGGCAGGGCTGCTCTCCTGGATCCAACTGTAGACAAGGCTTCCGCCCTGCACCGTTGGCTCTGACGAGCTGTAGATCTGCTCGCCCTTTTGGGGATGGCTGATGACCAGGCTGGCAACGCTGCGGTCAGGAGCGCCTCCCACCATCACAGCGCCCGCGTCTTTGACGTATGCCTGGATGGTGAAGTTGGTGTAATCGACCAGCTTTGGAATCGCTACCTTCTCCACCGACGGAGAGTAGGGCTGGAGAGTCACATTGTAGGGGCCGAAGGTCAGAGGCTCGACCTTGAGATTATTATAGACCAGATTGAAGCTGAACTTGCCTCCGTCCCGATATTGGGACAGGTCCTCGGATATGGTGCAGGAGTAGCTGCTCTTTCCCGTAGCCCGGCAGGCTGTATCAGCAGTAATCCAGCTTCTGGACTGGGCCGTGTCCAGCGGTCCGGTGATCTCCAGATGGCATGACGGTGGCGGTGTGAGCCCCACAAGGTCCCGAAATCCCGCCGAGGCCTCGATTCCCTGGAAGAAATAGGGATTCTTTTCGTAATTGATGCCAGTCATGGCCGGCGGCTTTATGACCGGGCCCTTGATTTTGGAGGTCTTGGCTGCCTGTCTGCCCCCTGCATAGAAGGCAAATTCAAATGTGGCATTATCGGTCTCTTTTATGCCGAACCTATTTTCAAAGTTGAAGGGGCCGAATTCAAAGGAGCTTTTTTTCATGCCGTTGTTGACTTCAGAGGGGAAGGTGCCGAGGAGCTTTCCCTGGTCGTAGATCCTCAGTTCCATATAGTACTTGGTGACCGCTATCACTCCCACCTCTCCCGCCGCCTCCTCGCTCATGGCCACCTGGGCGGAGTAGGTGAAGTCCTCATAGCCGTACTCGGGAGTGACCAGCGGATTGATTATGCTGTAGCCGCTCTGGGCTGCGCCGGGCAGGGAAAGGGAAAATGCCGAAAATATGCAGATTAATAGTAGTAATTTGGGGATATTCAATGCTTCTCTTCCCACTTTATTGCATAGTTTCAGACTCATAGTTGACTTATCATTGCAGACCCTTGCCGCTTTCTTATGCAACAGCTTCAACCCCCATGAATTCAAGAATGTATTTTACCGTCTGCTTACTTATAAAGCCTTTTTGCCCACCCGTTTCTCTGCCCGGCGGGATTCATGAAGAAGATCGTCCGATCTCCAGCCTCAAATAATTCAATAAAAAATTAATGTATAAAATTTATAAAAATAAAATATCTAAAAAAATTTTTAAAAATAGTCGACTCTTAGATCCCCAGCACCCGGCTCGCCGCCTCGACTCCCGCGCCGCAGGAGGCAATCTTGCCCTCCTTGGCGAGGATCAGCTCCAGCGTCTGGATGGTGCGCAGGATATCGCCGGTCGAGCACATGCCCATGGTGCCTATCCTGAAGATTTTCCCCTTGAGAGCATCCTGTCCGCCGGATACGATCACACCCTGCTTCTTCATGCCGCCGCGCAGCTTGTCGTCGCTGACACCATCGGGCATATTCATGGCTGTAACGGTATTGGAGTAGTGGGACAGCTCGTTTACCTTGGGGAAGAGGCTGATTCCCAGAGCCTTCGCCGCGGACCGGACCGACTCCGCCTGTTTGGCAGTCCTGGCCCGCCGGGCGGCAAAGCCCTCCTCGGCTGCCATGTGCAGTGCCTCCTGCATGGCGAAGAAGAGGGGCACAGCCGGGGTGAATGGCGTCTGGGGCTGGCTCTTTCTGGCGCTCTTCAGGTGCGCCTTGAGGTCTGAGTAGTAGCTGCTGCTCTTGGGCAGGAAGCGCTCCTCAGCCCTGGGGGAGATCGCGACGACAGCCAGGCCCGGCGGAACGGCCAGGGCCTTCTGTGAACCGGTGATGGCGATGTCGATTCCCCAGTCGTCTGTGAAGAAGTCGTTGCCGCCTATGGAGGATATGCCGTCCACGATGAATACCGCATCATGCTTTTTGGCGAGCTTGCCCACCTCTTTGGCGGGATTGGTCAGGCCCACGGAGGTCTCGTTATGAACCATGGCCACGGCCTTGGCGCCCTGCTCCAAAGCCTCTTCAATCTTATCCAGGTCGAAGGGTGTGCCCCACTGAAACTTAACGGGAATGGCTTTCCCGTATCGCTCGCCGATCTCAGTGAACCTCTCTCCGAATTTGCCGTTGGAGATGGTGACGATCTTATCGTCCTTGCCGATTAGCCCGGCAACTGCTCCGTCCATGCCCACTGTGCCGCTGCCGGTCATAACCACCACATCGTTCTTCGTCTCGAAGAACTGCTTGAGATGCTGGCAGCAATCGCTGTAAATTGCGCTGAAGTCGCCGCTTCTGTGGCTGATCATGGGACGGGACAGGGCGCGCAGAACGCGGGGCGCGACCTTGACCGGTCCTGGAATCATGAGCAAAGTATCCTCTATATCCATGAGATCCCTTCTTGTCTGCGCCAATACTTTAGGCAGCCTATATAAAACTAGCTTTTATGCGCTCGGCTGTCGCCCAGCTATGCCTGGCGCAGGGAGGAAGCTCTCGCTTTTCCCGGACCCACCCTTCCAGAAAAGCAAGCGTATCAGGATCATGAGGATAGCCGCTACCGATCTTGCATTGCATGGCCTCCTCCAGCTCTCTCATGGAAGCGTCGCGCCTAACCTTGGCCAGGATGGAGGCGGCGGAGACGACCTGATGGCGGGCGTCGGCTTTGTGTTCGGCCAGGATATCCATGTCGGTCTTGCTCTCGGCCTTCACCCGATCGGCAAATCTCTGCTCGTTGACGTCTGCGGCATCCAGTATGCCCCGGTCGGCATGCAGCCTCGCCACTACAGAGGAGAAGCTCTTGACCATTATTTCGTTCATGGTCATCACCAGCCGCAGCTCGTCTATGACCTGAGGCTTGACCTCCAGGATGTAGTGGTCCGTGGCCACGCCAAGGATCTTCTTGGCCAGGATCTCCCTTCTAGCGGGCGTGAGCAGCTTGGAGTCCCGGACTCCAAATCCGGCCAGGTCGAAGAGCCTCTCCTCTTCGATCACCAGGCCGGCGACGAACATGGAGCCGATGACCGGGCCCTTGCCGGCTTCGTCCGCGCCAAGGAGGAGCATGGGTGCAGGGATGAGGTCAAGTTATTTTAACCTGCGGGATGGCTGAAGCTGATCTGTCGCGATGAAGTCATGCAGGGAAGAGAAAATGCAGAGCTCAAATCGATAGCCTTAGATCATT
>DAOPZB010000132.1:0-5409 GCA_035353195.1 Methanothrix sp.
CATCGATGGTGGGCAGGTCCAGGTGCTCGGAGGGGGTGGTGGCACAGAGGAAGTCAGCTCCCGCCATGGCGGCGACCACTCCGCCCATAGCCGCGGTGATGTGGTCGTATCCTGGGGCTATATCGGTCACCAGAGGCCCCAGCAGGTAGAGAGGCGCGTCGTTCGTGAGGTGCTTCATGGCCCGCACAGCGGTCTGTATCTCATCGGCGGGAACATGCCCCGGACCCTCCACCATGGCCTGCACTCCTGCTTCGCGAGCGCGCTCCACCAGCTCGCCCAGCATTATGAACTCCATGTACTTGGCCCGGTCGGATGCGTCCTGAATGCAGCCCGGCCTCAGGCCGTCGCCCAAAGAGAGCGTCAGGTCGTACTCCTTGGCCATCTCCAGGAGATAGTCGTATTCGGAGTAGTAGGGGTTGTCCTCCCCCGTCTCGCTGATGTACTTCATGGTCAGAGAGCCTCCCCGGCTGACCACGCCCATCACCCGGGGGTCGGCGCGCAGCCTCTCCAGGGAGTTCTTGTTGACGCCCACATGCACCGTCACAAAGTCCACCCCGTCTTTAGCATGCCTCTCCAGGGCATCAAAGAAGCCCTGGCTGGTCAGGTCCTTCTTTACAGCCGCATTGTAGATGGGGACCGATCCCACGGGAACGGAGACGGAGTCAAGGATCCTCCGTCGGAGCGCATCCAGGTCGCCGCCCGTGGACAGGTCCATGACGGCGTCAGCGCCTGCGGATACGGCGGCCAGGGCCTTCTTCACCTCTGTATCCGGCGAGTCCAGGCTCTGGGAGGTTCCCACATTGACATTCACCTTTATGGAGAGCCCTTCGCCCATGCCCGTGGCCTGACCCTGCCGGCGGACGTTTCCGGGGACGACTGCTCTGCCCGATGCCACCCTTGCGGCCAGCTTCTCCGGCTGCATATGCTCCCGATCGGCTGCTGCCAGTATGCGAGAGGGCAGCCGCCCCTTCTTTGCCTCATGCATCAGCGTCATTGATACCAACTAATATATCGTAAGAGATTCCTCGATCCCTCGGTGTTTATTTCATGGTGGAAGTGCATAAGGTTAGCGGTGCTGCCTTCGATGGCAATGTCTATCTGGTGCTGGATACCAGGCCCATTTTGGTGGACGCAGGCATGATGGCCGGACCTACATTAAAAAATATCAAGAAATTTATAGATCCCACAAAGATAGAGATGATTGTGCTCACCCACTGCCATCACGATCACTCCGGAGCGGCTCCCGCCTTGCAGGAGGCGACGGGAGCGAAGATACTGCTCAGCGATAAAGAGAGGGGCGCAGTGGGAGACGACCTGGCGTCGGTGGCCTATCTCTTCGGCCAGCAGGCTGCGGAGTACAGGGTGGACGAGACGCTCAGGGAGGGAATGGTGCTGGATACGGGAGAGTGGAAGCTAAAGGTAATGGAGACTCCGGGCCACTCCCTGGGCAGCCTGTGCCTGTACGAGGAGAATGCGAAGGTTCTTTTTTCAGGGGATACCGTATTTCCCGATGGGAACATCGGCCGGACGGACATGTACGGAGGGAGCACTCCCGACCTGGTCAGCTCCATACAGAGGCTTACCGCGCTTGACGTTATGACCATGTATCCCGGACACATGGAGACCACCAGCCGCGACGTCAACCGGCAGATACAGATGAGCCTGAGGTTCGCGAAGAGCGTGCTGTGAAGAGCCTAATCTTTAATCGCATAAATGGGGCCTATCTGCTGGGGTGCACCCTCTCTCCCCTCCAGCGCACCAGCGGCTTGGACAGATGCCTCCGGGCGCAGGGCGGGACCTCATAGTAGCCGGTCTCAATCTCCCGCTTTTGAGGGGACCTCAGCCTCTCCGGAGCGTGGGTCTTGCAGCGGCGGCAGCGATAGCCCTGCGATCTGCCCGCCGACTCCATTCTCCGGCCGCACTGCGGGCAGAGGGGAGAGGCTGCCACCTCCTTCGCCGCCAGGCTGATGATGTTGATCTTTTCCAGGTTGAGGGTGCCGCCCTGCACCGATCCGAAGGCCAGCAGCTCGTCTCCCGGGCAGAGTTGCAGCACAGTCGCCCGGAAGTTCTTGGTGGGCTCAAAGGCCGCGCAGGTGATCTCTTTTTCCAGGCAGCCGTCCCTCAGGGAGAAGAAGAGATGGCCTCCGGCTATGGCCTGCACCGGCCCGGCCACAAATCCGTGCAGCCGATAGCTCTGGCTGTCTTTGATCACGGCCTTTGGCCCCAAATTTCCCTCCGCCTTCGTCTCTGACGATCCACCGGGTCCCGACGCGCTTCTGTGCGCCCAGCCGTCCAGGATGTGGGCGTCTGTGCCCTGGTTGGTGCGGTAGAGAACGCTCCTTTCCACGGGCTCAGACTGTATCATCTCAAAGGCCCGGCGGATGGCCTGGGGGTCGCTGCCCCGGATGCCGAAGAGCACCGGATCGGCGGAGTGGGGCGCGAAGACTATCCTCTGATTGTGGTGATCGACGGTGTCCCAGGTGAGGGGGTATGTGGCGGCATCCGCTCGCCAGACGGATGCGGCATCAATGCTGCGGGGCGTGCCCCAGCGCCCCCTCTCCCGGTAGGCGATCAGCTCGTAAGTGTAGTCCGGCAGGTCTGCGCCGATGGCGGCTGTGGCCCCGATCAGGCCGCGGCCTTTCTTAAAGCCGCGATACCAGATGCCTTCTTCGTCCAACAGCTCCCTGGCCTCGGATATCTCCAGGATCTCAGTCACGGCGCGGCGGTAGAAGGCGGCCATCTTCTCGGTGGGCTTTTCGGCAATCACCAGACCGGGATTGGTGTTGGCCCCGGAGAAGTCGGACAGCTCCCGCACGGCCCGGAGGGCCTCGGCCCGGACGGCCTCCGGCCGGTCGCTGGAGATCTCGAAGGCCAGGGCGGCGTTGCCGCGCGTCTTGTATCGGGCGCAGGGATTGAGGCGGATCAGCCGGGGCAGGCCGGCCACAGCCCCAAGCGGCCTGAGCCGGTCCATGAGCACGGCGGCCAGGTAGGTGGTGCACAGCCCCTTCTCCGAATCGGTATCATCTATTCCAATGAACATGGTCAACCTTAAATAGCCGTCAAACTGAGATATATAATGATGGACAAGGAACTTCTCGCCGAGCGCGTGGAGGAGGTCCTGATGAAGGCCGGGTTCTCCACCTCGGATCGCTGCTATCTCCGTCCCAGGAGCTTTGATCTGGCCGCCCGAAAGGGAGAACTGCTGCTCCTCCTCAAGATCCTATCCAATATCGACGGCCTCAATGAGCAGACGGCAGTTGAGGTGCGCCGCCTTTCTAATAACCTCTTCGCCAGCCCCCTCCTGGTCGGCGAGAAGACCCGCGACCAGTACCTTGAGCGGGGGGCCGTCTACTCTCGATACGGCATTCCCACTGTGAGCCTGCCCACCCTGGCCGACTGCCTGCTGGAGGGGGAGCTGCCTTTGGTCTACGCCGCGCACGGGGGGCTTTATGTGCGCATCAACGGGGCCAGGATGAGGGAGGTCAGGCTCTCTCGGGGCATCTCTCTGGGCTCTTTGGCCTCAGAGCTGGGCGTATCCCGCCGCACCATCAGCAAATACGAGGTGGAGGACATGGACACCTCCGTGGACGTGGCCCTCAGGCTGGAGGAGATATTCGAGCAGGAGCTGATTGTCCCGGTCGATCCCTTCCGACCCAGGAAGGAGGTGGAGGAGACCGGGCAGGTTACCGACAACATCCTGCGGCTGCTCCTGGAGATCGGGTTTGATGTGGTTCCCACCGCCCAGGCTCCCTTCAATGCCATAACCAGGACTGATGACCTGGTGGTCTTGACGGGGGTGAGCAAGTTCTCCCAGAGCATGCTCAAGAAGGCCCGGCTGATGAGCAGCCTCTCCTCGGTTGCCCGCACCAAGTCGGTGGTGATTGTGGACGGGGAGACCAAGGTCGAGTGCATCGAAGAGACGGCCCTCATCGAAAAGAGGGAATTGGAGGGCATCGACCGCACTCGCGAATTCGAGGATCTGGTGGCCGAGAAGCAGAACCGTTAATACTATCATAAAAATTATATAGAACCATCACATGTAATTACATATGAGACCATTCTTTTTGCTGCTGATCGTCAGCATATTTACGGCAGGAATTTCCTGGGCACAGCCTCAAGAGAACGCAAGCATCAATGCCAGCTCAACTGTGGGCAGCCTGAACCTGGCTCTGCTGAACATGCCGGACACCAGGCAGAGCACAGAATACTCCTGCGGCGCGGCGTCGCTTCAGGCGGTGTTGGGATACTGGGGAAGAGACATCGGTGAAGAGGATCTGCGGGAGATGCTCAACACCAATGAGGAGAGCGGCACCTACCCCGACGACATCATCCGGGTGGCGGTAGCTCTGGGCCTAGACGCGGAATATGCCGAGAACATGACCCTCACCGATCTGGAGGGCTACGTTGGGGAGGGCGTTCCGGTGATCGTGGACTGCCAGGCCTGGAGGAGCGTCTCTCAGTACAACGAATCCTGGGCGGATACCTGGTACAACGGCCACTGGATGGTGGTCATCGGAGTAGACGGGCAGAATGTCACACTGGAGGACCCCTATCTGCTGGGGAATAGAGGAACGATGTCCCGCCAGGAGTTTGAGCAGCGGTGGCACAACTCCCGCGGCCTGGATGAGAGCGATACGGTCAAGCAGATTCACATGGGAATAGCCGTCCGCGGTGAGCAGCCCGCCTCGGCGGTTTCATCGGGCTTCAGGCATGTGGATTGAGGCCGGCCCCTCATGCCTGCATGGCGGCAGTACGTGGGAAATTGGCTATAACCAGTGGCTAGTGGCGTTTTCCACCACAGAGACACAGAGGGCACAGAGGACGCACAGAGAGAGCCAACAACTGAAAACGAACTGGGGAAGGCCATCTAAAATAGCGAGTAGCCATAGGAAGGCAGGGCAGGAATGAGCATGAAGTCCATAATGAACCGGATCAGAGAGGCCGACAGGGCATTCGTCTTCGGGATCGCCGGGGACAGCGGATCGGGCAAGACCACCATATCACGGGGCATCAAGCGGATCCTGGGGGAGGAGACCGTCTGCTCCTTTTCCCTGGACGACTATCACAGCCTGGACCGAAGGCAGAGGCGGGAGAGGAACATAACGCCCCTGCACCCTGATGCCAACCATCTGGAGCTTTTGGCCGATCACCTGGAGGCCCTGCGGCGCAGGGAGGCCATCGACAAGCCGGTCTACGACCACAGCACCGGCGAGATCGCCGGGACAGTGCCCTTCGGCCCGGCACCGGTGGTCATTGTGGAGGGGCTGCACCCCTTCTTCACGCCCCGATTGCGAAGCCTCATCGACTTCAAGATATTCGTGGACCCGTCGCGATCGGTGAAGAGGCTGTGGAAGGTGCGCCGCGACGTGGGAGAGCGCGGCTACAGGGTAGAGCAGGTGATGGCCGAGA
>DAOPZB010000133.1:0-5374 GCA_035353195.1 Methanothrix sp.
ACCCCTGCCTGGACATTGCAATTGCTACCGGAATGAGCCACGCCAGAAATGCCATAATCGTCAATAGCGCCGACGCCGTCATTGCCATGCCCGGAGAAATGGGGACGCTCTCCGAGATCGCCCTGGCCCTGAAGATGGGCCGGCCGGTAATAAGCCTCGCAAGCTGGGACATCCCCGGAGCCCTGAGGGCGAGCAGCCCTGAGCAGGCAGTGGAGATGCTGGAAACGATAAATGGGCGAACTTAAGTCGCTATTGCAGACTGGCTCGCCTCTGTGCCTCTGTGCCTCTGCGCCTCTGTGGTTTTGTTTAGTAGCATTCATTTTGACTTTCAACATAGAGACTTATCTTTGCTCCCGAAAGCTTTTTGCCGGGGGCCGCCGGATCTCTGACCGCCTATGCCGAAGATGCCTGAACAGAAAATTGCGCCGGAAACATTCGATCCCGAAAAGATCAGGCTCGACCTGCCCCTCAGCGACGCCTTCGCCCTGACCGCCGTGCGCTCCCTCCAGGAATTCTCAGACCTGCAAGGGCGGCTCGACGAGGTGCGCGGCCAGTCCTATTTCTTCGTAAACATCCTGGAAGGCAGAGCCAGGCTGATTATGACTGTCATCATCGCTGAAGAGCAGGAGATCACAGCGACCTACGAGCTGGACACCTCCGCCGCCATCACCCAGGAAGAGCTCCTTTCCTCCCCAGTCCGGGAGGACGGAAACCACCCCCTGCCTGAGGGACTGGCGGAGAGAGTCCGATCTGCTTTGCATAATAACGAATTTCGGCTGTCCAGGCTCCCGTAAGCTCTCAGTGATCAGGGTGCTTCTGGAGTCTTCACCCACCCAAAGCCAGCAAAGTACTTCTTGAACGTCTCAACCCCCAGGGCAAATATGCCGTCGGGATTGGCCATGGGCACAGGCCTCCACCATCCAGGCCCTGAATAGTAAGGCTGATCCCAGGCAACCCAGGTGATATTGGCTGTGTCCTTGCAGGCTTCAGTTCCACCCCAGGGATTTCTGATAATGAGATACTTTTTGTTGTTTACGTACTCCCACCCCAGAATTGAATAGCAGTGATTTGCGACCAGGCAGGCATCTGCATAGACGACTTTATCTGGAGAAGCGCTTCCGGACGAATATGTCCACGCCACCAGGGGATTGAATGTCTTTTTGCTGATGCAGTTCTGGCGCACTTTGCTGTAGATGGCATCCGCCGAGATGCTGGGCGTGTCGAAGTAGTAGCCCGGTGTAAGGCCGGTGATTGTTACCAGCGCTCCTACACAATCGCCATATGCTGTCTTGCAGATGTTGGGCCGGTCTCCGGTATCCTTTGTCAGCCATTTGGCAAATGCCTTCTCATATATGGCAGGCCATATCTCTCCTGCTTCGCTCGACCTGGCATAAAGGAAGTAGTTTCCGGGCGTCCCCAGAGGAAGAAGCTCGGATACTTCGACCTTGCTGGCCTTGCCTTTATTGTCGAATAGCTCGACCATATCCACAAATTGCTGCTGGCCGGTGCCTGTGGCACGCGTCCTCTGGGCAATTACATAAGGCCGGGCCCAGGCAACTGAAGAGAGAGCGGCTATGAAGTAGCAATTTGCTACGGCTCCCTGCACCGGGTCGTTCATCTCTGCACCCTCTTCGAAGAAGTCTCCGGGATCGGCCCAGATCGCCTTTTCCATGAGAAGGGTGCATGTATCCTTCTGCTCTGCCTTCATGGAGATCCGCTGCAATTTTCTGGATTCGCTGTCGTATTTCAGGCCGGGGTAGAGAGGCGAATCATTTGCCGGATCAAATAGCTTCTTATAAGGCATGCCAAGCTGCGACTCAAGCAGCTTATGCGGCTCGGTTACGCTCTTCCAGTTCACTTTTTTGCCGATCTTCGCTTCAACCAATGCATATGGATTTATCACTCCCAGATTAGCGGGCCTTTCCTCTTGCGCCATTTTCTCACCTTTATCAAATTATATTTTTGGATTCAAAATGCAATTATCCCAATTTCAATTCTTTGCGTACAACAGTCCTAAATCCATCAATCATGCGGGGGATGCTCTCCCTCAGATCGATATCGGATACTTTTCCTGATTTTTTGACAAAAACCAGTATCACCTCCTCTCCTTCCTCCTCGCCTACACCCAAACGGGACACATTGGGATTTGATAGCAATCTATCTTGATGTTTTTTTATTGCCTCTTCAATGGACATGGGGACTCCTTCCAATTATAATCATTAAATTTGGATCGGATTAGAATTTTAGATTAAGATCTATGGGATCATCATGAGTATATTGGGAATATCGGAATATCGCAGAATAGCAGTAGATTAACTTTTATCTGCATGTCTGTAATAATCTTAGTACATATGTTAGCTGCTTATACTATTTAAAAATTATGCATGTACTGCATTTCTCTCTGTATTGATCGATGCCTATAAAGCCGTCCTGGCCATATAATTGAGCGGAGGCTCACCATTGAAGAAGCTTGACTTTCCCCGGCCTTATGAACACAATCATCCCCCTGTGCAAGAGCTCAGCGATATCGACTCCGGCCCGACCACCAGAGGCGAGAGAATTGCCGACTGGGTTTACAGAAACGTTGGCTCATGGCGGTTCATTCTGATTCAATCGACGCTGGTGGCCGCCTGGATCCTGCTCAATATAGGAGCCTACATCCGACACTGGGATCCCTATCCCTTCATCTTCATGAACCTGATATTCTCGCTACAATCGGCCTACACGGCGTCTCTGATCCTGATGAGCCAGAACCGCCAGGATAGGCTCAAGGCTCACAATGATTACCTCACCAGCCTCCAGGCGGAGACGGAGAGCCGGGCCGTCCTCGATAATCTTGCCGCCCAGGACAGAGCCCTCCAGGAGATCTATCAGGAGATTTTGGTCATCAGATGCGAACTTGACCGGAAAAGCTCCGGTCCACCTCAATCATGATCGATCAATAGAAATGGTCAATGGAATTAATGAGTGATCTCTATTCTAAAACCGTATTCATGCCGTGGCCGGGGCCGGCCCGGTGGCGATCCTGTCGCAGAATGCCTTTACCTGTGCCTCATCCATGATGCTCTTGGGAACGACCATTACCTGATAGCCGTCGCCTTCCAGCCTATTTATCAGATCCCGAAACTGGCTCATGGCAACCTTTGCCTGCTTGCCCAGATCAGGCATCTTTAATATCACTATCTTGGCGGAGGGAATGACTGCGTCCACCACATAGCCCCAGCGCGTAGGGCGGTGCATGAGGACTATCACTCCTCTTTTTGACAGCTCGGAGGTTATGCCTTCGAGTTTGTCCGCCTCTTTCGATTCGGTTCCTTTCATTCTTATCTCACCGCTGCATATTAATTTTATGAAATTCACCATCAAGATGCCATAAAACCAACATCGTTGAATTCATGAATCCAAGCACGTAGAAATAACTTCTGAGCTTAAATACCTGCCGGTGAAGAGAGAACCTCTTTTATTGACGATCTTTGAATTTGTTCAGTATCAATGGGCATCAATGGGCTTAATCGTCGAAAACCTGCCAGCTAAACCGCAGAACCGTTAAAAATAGCTTGGAGCCTTTTTTCTCTAAGACTCTATCTAAGACTCTATCTTCTCTTGGTGATGATGGACAGAATATCGCAGTCCTGCAGCTCATGCTCCAGGCCCACCGACTGGCCGGGGAACTTGGCGCTATCCCCCCAGACCAATGCATAACGGAAGAGGTTTACGAAGTCCCGGTGCAGGTGCTCGCATACCGCTTTCACAGTGCTGCCGTCCAGGAGCACCAGAGGCTCCTCCAGGTCCGCCTTTCCCCCTTTGGGCTTTAGGTAGACGCGAATGAATCCCAGCCGCTCGTACATCAGGTCCTTCAGCTCCTCCAGGCCCTCTGTGGTGGCGCAGGATATGGGAAGATAGTCCCGCCCCAGTTCGTCTTTGATCCTGTTCTCCACGTTTCCGTACTTCAGGTCGAACTTATTGATGGCCACGACGGAAGGAATGTAGACCCTGTTTCCGGCCAAAAAGTCCACCAGGCTGTCGGTGTCTATGTCCTCGCGAATCGTGACATTGGCATTGACTATCCCGTAGGCGCGGATGATCTCAGCGATCTCAAATTCGGTCATGCGGGTGAGCTGCACAGTGCTCCTCACGATTATTCCTCCCTTCTTATCGGGCGTGATGTGGATGTTTGGGGGCTGCTTGTCCAGCCGGATGCCGGCGTCGTATAGCTCTCGCTCCAGGATGTCCAGACGATAGTTGAAGACGTCTCCCAGTAGTAGTATTATGTCGGCTGCCCTGGCGGCAGTGATAACCTCTCTGCCCCGGCCTTTGCCCCTGGCCGCCCCCTTGATGATGCCGGGCATATCGAGGATCTGGATCTCCGCGCCTTTGTACTTCATGACGCCGGGGATGACCTCAAGTGTGGTGAACTGATAGGCGGCAACCTCGGACTTGGAGCCGGTCAGGTAGTTGAGCAGGCTTGACTTTCCCACCGACGGAAAGCCGACAAGGGCCACCGTCGCGTCACCCGACTTCTTGATGTAATATCTTCTGCCTCCGCCCCCGCCCTTGATCTTCTGAAGCTCAAGCTGCGCCTTGAGCTTCGCGATCTTGGCCTTGATCTTGCCCAGGTGATGCTCAGTGGCCTTGTTCTTCTGGGTGTTGAAGATCTCCTCTTCCAGTGCCTTGATCTGCTCCTCGATGGTTGCCATTTATCATCCTCGTAAAGTGCCCGCCGGCCGGAAATCAGGGTGCTCCTGCCAAATCGCCCCGCTCCGACCGGCGGCGTCTGCACCAGGCAATGAGCCTTCCCCTTTATAAGTTCTGGGTCGCTAGAAGAACTTCGAGAGCAAGCTGTGTCTGCTCTCGCATTTCTGCCGGGCGGGGCAGCCCTCGCAGGGCGCGCCCTCAGGGCGGTCAGGCAGCCTGCCATCTTTTATCAGCCTGATTTGATCCCTCAGGCGCAGCACGCGGGCCCTGTCCACTCCGAAGATCTGCACGTCTCTCACCAGGCCGCTGCGGGGGTATTCGACCAGCCCCCGATTGACGTGCAGTCCCTCCTTTTCCCCCAGCAGCAGGGCGTAGCCTGCTAAAGCCAACCTGTCTTTCTTCCAGATGCCCTCCGGAGGAGCTTTGCCGGTGCGGATGATGCTGGGGACCATTCCCGGTGCCAGCCGGTCCAGCCGACCGGAGAGGCCAAGCCTGTCGGAGTAGAGGTCCACCTCCGCCCGGCAGGGAAAGAGCTGATCCAGATGGAGGGCGAGGCCGCGGGCCATATCCTCGATCGCTCCATCCAGCTCCCGGCAGGCGTCCTCCACCTCCCCGGCGGGCAGACCGTAGACGAGGGGCAGCTCCTCCTCCAGAGTGGAGAGGATGGACTTCAGCCTGT
>DAOPZB010000134.1:0-5370 GCA_035353195.1 Methanothrix sp.
TTCTATATGGCATTTTCCACACAATATGCGCCGAGCTGAAATGCGTGATCCATAATACGTCTCAATGCTACTTTGAAAGGATGGAGAAAAGGCCCTCTGTCTTGCGGTTCAGAAAGTTAGTGGAAATTAGAAAGAGGCATGATATTGCCCGGAGGAGACAGAATAAATCAAGATTGGAGACGGAAAATAGCAGAACGTCAAAAAAAAAACTATTTCAGCTTGACCGCCACTTCAGAGGGACAGAGTATGATCTGCACCGGCTCAATGATGATATTGGATGTCGCCGCTGCCGTTCCTCCCTCCATGGTGTTTATGGCGGTGACGGTGATATCGCTCACCTGCACATTAAGATAGTTTCCGGCGTGGCGTATCTCATTTTGGGGAAACTCTATCTCATGGATGTCATCATCACCCTGGACGCTTACGGCCAGAGCATTGGCCAGACCTCCGTATTCCATATCCCCACTCTGGGGATCGGATCTGTTGAAGTGCAGCTCCCTCTCCTTCTGGCAGTTTACGGCCATCAGATCGTCCACCTCCGCAGCGCTATTGCTGCTGTTGAGCTGGATCTGCTCCCGTTCAGACTGAGAGGATTGGCCCGGAAAGTATCGAGCCATAGGCATGGTCAGACTCTGCGAATCGGACCAGGGAAAATAGACGGCATCCTCGCCGGTTTTGAGAACGCCCCAGTTATCAACGTCGGCCAGTCCTGGAACTGAGAAGGCGCAAATAAGGAGACATCCCACCAACACCTGGCCAGTGGGATATTCTGCTTTCCTCATTTCGCCCATCTCAGGTTCAGTCATGCTGTCTACTGCTGATTGGCGACGATCTTGACGTGGTTGGTTGCCGAGGAGAATCCGACTGCCCTGGCCTCCCGGTCGCCTACAGTGATATGATCTATGTTGACCTTGATGCAGGGATCAGCGCAGATATCTGTGCAATACTCGCAGTCTCCAGTGTCCTGATTCTTCTTGATCTCCAGGTCGTTTGATGCGGTCGCCATTCCTGTGGGCTGCCAGACATTGCCGAATGCTATGGCCTTGTCGTTGCCTACATCAATGGTATCGATACTGGTATCCTGAGCCTCAGGGAATCTGATAGCGGATCCCTCCGTCTCAAAGATGCCGGTTCCGAGAACATCCACACCGCCGGTGCCCGTCAAGCCGTAACCATCCTGCGCCATGGCAGAGAGGGATAATACGGCCAGTGCCATTACTGCTAGAACTCCTATACTTTTAATAGTCTCACCCCAAACAGTTTTTATTATAAGATACTGTTTGCAGACTTAATATTTATATTTTTTGGTAAGTGATACTAAATAGGAAATGGCTTTCCGGACATAAGATCTCAGGTATCTCAGAAAAAGTACAGAAATTGAAATTTTATATTAATACTGTTTAAGCAAATATCAGCTTGCGGACCTTCATTGTGGCCAGATCGACCAGAGGTGCCACTGCGGCCACGGGCTGGATGTTCATCTTCTTCTGAAAATCGGTCTGGGACTGCCATGTGCCGCTATTGATCACAGCCACGCCCTTGTAGCGGGCTATGCCCACGGTGTGGACGTGCCCGCAATGCAGAATAGCCGGAGGCCGGGAGATGACATAATGGTCCTCATGCTCCGGGGCAATGGATACGCGACTGCCGTAGATGGGCGACAGGTGCCTTCTTTTCAGCATCTCGATCATGGCCTTCTCCGGTGCGGCGTAGGAGACGCCGGGCAGGCGCAGGACCAGATCGTCTATGCTGCGTCCATGATAGATGAGAACCGATACGCCGCCTATGTTCACCCAGGCAGGATTGCCTACGAAGAGCATATCCTTTCGGAAGTACTTTTTCACCTCTTCCGGAAGGCAGGGCTGCGGCTCGGCCTGGCGCACTATATCGTGATTGCCGGGAGCTATGATCACCTTGACACCCTCCCGTATGCTGTTGAGCTTTTCAGCCGCAGCCTCATACTGGTCATAGATGTCCATAACAGCCAGGTCGTTTTGCTGGCCGGGATATATGCCCACGCCGTCCACCAGATCCCCGGCGATGAGCATATACTGCACCCGGGCGGCCAATCCCGATGGATCGTCTGTCTCCCCGTTCAGCCAGAGCAGAAACCTGTCCCAGGCTTCCGCCATGAAGTACTTGCTTCCCACATGCAGATCCGAAAGAAGAAGGGCGTGTCCACTCCCCTTCGCTAAAGGCGCAGTCTCTGCCGGCATATCCGGCCAGAGAAGCGACTTGACAAAGAGCCTGCCGTTGCCGTCTGAGGTGCCTGTGACGCCTATCACCTCATCGGTTATTATCTGAGCGGACTGTTCATAGATCTCCGAGTCCCTGGTTATGATGGCGGTTACCATGCCGGTGGGATCCTCCAGCTCGATCACCCGATTGCCTTTGGCAGTGCTCCTCACCTCCATGACCATGCCTATGAGAGAGACCTCCCGGCCGGTACAGCTCTTTCCCAGGGATTCTATGGGCCGACTATTGAGCCTTCGCGAGAGGATATCCCTGATCCTGGCGTACCTGTCGCGAAAGTAATGCACAAAATCGTCGTATTCGCCCACGCAGGTGGATCGGCCGGTGATATCGCACAACAGCTCTGCAGAAGAATCGGGAAGGCATGCGGGATCAGGAAGGCTTGCCGGGGCAATTCGGGGCGGATCGGCTCGAAGGGGTTGAGGCCTTCGCGATAGAGCGGGCGCGGGCCTGCCGGGGATCAGGTGACAGGAAATCTGAGCGGTTTCGATCACCGCCACGGACCGGTCGATGCTGGCCATGATACGAGAGACCAGCTCCTCCTTGCTGCCGGAATAACGGCAGATGGCCTCCAAAGCCTCCGGCTCAAGCTGATAGCCGTTCTCGGCAAACTTTATCACAATCTCCCGGCCGCCGTCGCGACCGCCTTTGTGATTGGCTCTGTGATTGCCTTCGCGATTGAGGTGAGGCGATATCCGCTGCATCGAAAGGAGTATAAGAGCCTTCCAACTCATAAAGCTGGTTGATGAAGATCGCAGAGTGGTTTGACAATTTGCCTCTTCCCGGTCCGGTCAAGGATATCATTTTCGTGGTGGTGGTGGTGGGCGGCATATCCCTGCTCTCCCAATTGATACTGGGCCTCTGGACGCCGATGGTCGCCGTAGAATCGGGAAGCATGGTGCCGAATCTCAATATCGGAGATATAGTGGTGGTGCAGGGCGCTTCGCGCACGGATATCATCCCCTGGGATGAGGCGGAGGCGACCGGCTACATGGCATTCAATAATCCGGGAGATGTCATTTTATACCGGCCGTACGGCAAGGCCAGCTTGAACCTTCTCGATCAGCTCAAAATGCTCCTGGGGTGGGGGCCCGGCAATGAAAAGGCCACGCCCATAATTCATCGGGCCCTGCGATATGTGGATGAGGGTGAGCCCATGTGGGAGGGTGGCCCCCTGGCCCCCTTCTCCGGCTATATCACCAAGGGAGACCATAATGCTGTGATAGACCAGATGGCCGGCCAGATCTTCGCCGCAGCCAACTTATCCTATGTTCAGTCGCACCGGGGCGAGATCATGGATGTGGGGTCCGGAATATTCCTGGACAAGAATACCGGCCTTTTGATTTACAGCACTGAAAATGGAACCTTTGTAGGCGAGGGAATCAGTTATCTGACTCCGGTAAAGAAGGAATGGGTCATAGGCAAGGCTTGGGCCAGGATACCCCTGGTGGGCTACATCCGACTTCTGCCCAATATGCTCTTTGATGAGATCAAGAAACTGGTGACATGAGACCCATGTCCAAAGAGACGTCTGCGGGCATCTTCCGCCCGGCTACAGCTTTTTAGCGATAATCGCCCAATGATCCTGATGAAAGGGCAATAGGTCGCAAATGGACCGAATGTCAAGGCCGGCCAGCTTATTGGCCTGATCATCCAGCACCGCCTGCGGCGCTGCCGTCACATCAACTGAGCGGCTCTTGAGCATGAGCAGCAGATCCCCGCCCGGCCTCAGGTAACGATGGGAGTTTGCCGAGGCGATCTCCGCCTGGTTTCTCTGGGCCACATCCTGATAGATCAGATCGACGGGCTCAAGCAGCGATGCATAATCCTCGGGCCGGGCCGCATCAGCCAGAATGGGAATGATGTTTTTCCTCCTCTGGCACAGCCTGACCAGGTCGCGCATGGCCCGGGGGGAAAACTCCACGGCATAGACCAGCCCCTCGCTCACCAGATCACTGACGTGGCTGACTGTCGTCCCGGTGGCTGCCCCCAGGTACAGCACCCTGGCGTCGCTGGGGAGAGCCAGGCCACTGCCCCCTGATTTCAGCAGAAGGGCGGCCAGCTTGGAGCGATGGGGATCCCAGAGCCGCATACCTTCCAGGATGCGCTCCCCATAGACTGCCGTCGCATCTCCGGAGAGAGTCGCCAGCCGCATCCTGCCATCCACTTCGATCAGAAATGCCCCCGGTACAGCCGGGGAAATCTCCTCCACCCGCATAAGATTGCCCAATTAAGCCCTACAGCTCTTTGCCTAGAGATGTGGTGGTCAGCTTGACATGCTTTACGCCCTTGAGAGACATCATCTTCTCCGCTGCCCGCCTCACCTCCTGGCCCTCTCCCCGCAGGACGATGACCTCCAGGCAGTTGTCGTGGTCCAGATGCACATGCAGGCTGGACTGAATGATGGCCCCGGCATCATGCTGGATCTCCGTCAGGCTGTCTACCAGGCCTCGCTGGCCGTGGGAATAGACTAAAGTGATGACGCCCACCCTCTCGCCCTGCACATCGCTCATCCATTCGTAATGGACGATGTAGTTCCTGATGGCATCTCTGATGCCCTCCGAGCGGGAAGAGTAGCCCCGCTGCAAGATTATCTCGTCAAACCGGGACAGCAGCTTCTCCGGCAGCGATACGCCTATCCTCATCAATTCCTGTTCCATATACAATCGCGTTCTATGCTCCCGTGCTATTTAGTAATAAAGTTAATGGAGAAAAATAGCAAAGATAGCAGGGATAGCAATGATAGCAAGATTTATCCCCCGTCGCTCCCCAACCGACCTGATATGCCGGATATTGCCCTCATTGGCGAGAAGACCTTTCTCTATGAAAAGCTCTTCGGAGAGTGTGGCCTGTCTGTTCAGTTCATCTCCCCCTCGCTGCTGGGCAGCCCCTTTCTCTCCCAGTACAGGGCGGTTATGATACCGACGGGCTTTGCCAATCCCCAATACTCTGCCGCCCTGCCGGCTCTGATGAGGACAAAGTCCAATATCTCCGCATTTGTGAAGCGGGGTGGCGTTCTGACCGTATTCGGCCCCATGGTCGCCGAGCACGACTACGATTGGCTGCCCCAGCCTCTGAGGCTGCGCTACGTCTGCGACCTGGGAGCTCGCCGGGCCG
>DAOPZB010000135.1:0-5196 GCA_035353195.1 Methanothrix sp.
GGGGGGAGATCTCATTTCGGAAGGACTTGCCGATCTGCACCGCGGCAAAGGGCAGGCAGTCGCGGAAGTAGCGCAAGAGCCGGGGGAAGTTGATGAACATGCCCTGGGCCGTCTCCGGACGGAGGTAGCCGGTCATCTTGTTGCCGGGACCGATCATGGTCTTGAACATGAGATTGAATTCATAGACCTCGGAGAGCTTTCCGCCGCACTCCGGGCAGCCGATCTCGTTGTCCTCAATGCACCTGTAGATCTCCTGGTTGCTCAGGGCGTCAGGCACCTCGATTATATGCTTTATGAGGTGGTCGGCCCGGTAGATCTCCTTGCATTCCTTGCAACTGGTGAGCGGATCGGAGAAGCCGCTCAGGTGGCCGGATGCCTGGTAGATCCCCTCCACCCCGATGGTGGGGGCCTCGATCTCGGCAAAGCCCTCCGCTATGACGAAGTACTGCCGCCAGATGTCTTCAATGCGCCTCTTGAGGGGCGCGCCCAGTGGGCCGTAATCGTAAAATCCTGCCGCTCCGCCGTAAAGCTCAAAGGCCGGCCAGAGAAAGCCGCGCCTTCTGGCGAGTTCGTTTACCAACTCGTTCTTGTCCATGCCAATCCTCGCTGTCGTTTAAAGGCACGGAGGGTGATTTAACCTTTGTTATGATAGAAAAAAAAGGTGGCCGGGCTGGTCTCTCTCTTCTGTCTCAGCTTGCGGCTGAGAAGACGAGCAGAAGCCCGAAAGCAGCCGTAACGCTGCAAAGAAGGATCAGGTCTCCATATTTGTTATGCATCAAATCCTTCAGCCCGGACCATATGTAGCAGGTATTTTCCTCCCCATTCCCCTTGTCCCCGGATACACTCATCCCTGGCATGAGCCATACTCTGGCATCCGGCCTTTAAGTAGCTATTTTTCACATTGAGGTTTTATCAAAGCTAAGGATTGCGATTTGCCTCATATGAGTGACATGTAGCTTTTATGTAGCCATAAATTAGAATTATTCTATCAATAATATTATCTCTTTGATGGATTGAAAGCGGCTACTGGTTGAAACCAGGAATATGGGGCCGATAGATGTCGAAATTTTCTTCTGCGCCAGAGATCGCCGAAAAAAGGGGGGGGTGAGCCGGTGAAGAGCCCGGCCTATTCGATCTTGACCTCTTTTCCTTTTCGCTTCTCCTTCTTGTCCAGCTCCAGTGTCAGGACCCCGTTCTTGTAGGAGGCTTTTGCGCTGTCCGAGTCCACGGCGGAGTCGAGATAGATCATCTTGTAGAAATTCTTGTCGTCATCCGTCTTGATCTCCACGCTGTCCTCGGCCACGTCCAGCTTCACCCTGTCCTTGTCCACGCCGGGAAGCTCCACGAAGATGCGGTATCTCTCCTTTTCGCTCATGACATCGACCAGTGGCTCTCTGCCCTGGGCCGGCTCGATGCCTTTGTAGGAGGGCTTGATGTTTCCGAACTCGCTGAATACGGGCTCCTTTCCCGGCTCGGCTGTGTAGCTGAAGCCGTACACAAAGGGACCGTATCTGCGGGAGACGCCGCTGGGGGTGGCCTCTTCGCGCACAAAGGAGCGAAACTCGGAGGGCATGCTCTCTTCAAACCTCTTGATCATATCCTCGAAGGGCTCCTTGAACCAGTTCTCCTCAAACTTCTCCTTCTTATCGAAGGGAAATCCCCTGGCAAAGCTCTCGAATATATCGAATATAGATGGATATCTCTTGTCCCACATTTCATCTCACCTGATGGTTACTTTGACATACTAACCTTAGGATAGTGATAGGATATAAATTTTTTGCCTGGATGAATACGGCAACATTCAATAGCCAGTAAGGAGAGAATATAACGTCAATCTATGACCGATAGCCTGGTTTCATTTGAGGCCGAGATCATCAGCCTGACGAATATCAGGTCCAGGGTGATCTGGCCCGACTCAGAGGGCCCCTGGATAGAGGGCGGGATGGAGGACCTCATAGTCCACTTCACCTATGCCGGCTGGACGGCGTATAACCTCCGGTGCGCCCTGGCCCTGGCCCTCTCCAGCAAAGACGAGGATCTGGGACGCTCCGTATCCGACCTCTTAAACAGGATGGTCTCTTCTATGGGCGCAATTCAGATGGCCGAGATCCGCCTCACCGCCGGAGCTATAGAGGAGCTGAAGAGAGACCGCATTGAGCCCTGAGGATAGCCACACAAAATAGCTCGGAACCGGGTATTGTGCGCTGGGAAGAGATTAAAAGATAGTAGCCCGGCCAGGATTCGAACCTAGGTAGGGAGGTCCAGAGCCTCCTGTGATTGACCGCTACACTACCGGGCTTCGCCACTTACCTTACAGCAGGTAGTTATTAATCTATCGATCGGCCTCTGCCCTCGGCAGCCGGGCAGGAGAGGAGCACTATCTCCGTGCTGCGAGTGGCTGCCCCCGTCTTTTCATCCAAGGCAAGAGCAGCCGGCAGATCCTCCCCGCGGATATCCAGCTCTTCCAGGGGACCGGTATACTGCTTTCCCTTGAGAAAATCGTCCAAGGGTGCCAGGGGGAAATTCAGGGCTGCCGTCTGGAAGTGCATGGGCACGGCAATGGCCGGATGAAGCGCATCTATAACCTTATCCGCGCCGGCGGCATCTATTGTGTAGCCTCCACCAACGGGGACGAAGAGCAGGTCCACCCGTCCTATCTCCTTGATCTGGGATTTGCTCAATTTGTGCCCCAGATCGCCCAGGTGGCAGACCCTCACACCATCCAGCTCGAAGAAGAATATGGTGTTCTCGCCGCGCTTGCGCCCCTTTTCGGAATCGTGATAGGACTTGATGCCGAAGACGTCCATCCCAAAGCTTATGAATTGGGCCTCTCCGATGAGGACGTCGGCATAGTCTCCCGCCGCCGGAACATTGTTGTGGTCATCGTGGTCGTGGCTGATTGTGACGATATTCGCTTCGAGATGGGGCAGGGGATAGCCCACCGCCTCCTCGTTGAAAGGATCCATGAGTATGGCCAGCCCCTCTTCGCCGTCGCCCTTGAGAAGGAAACAGCTATGTCCGAGCCATTTGACTATCATAGTAGAATTAAGGGCATAATAGCTAAAAATCACCTTCGATCCGCAGGTCGCTTCGTCAGTCGATCCGGGCATCGATCACCGCATGGACCACGCCCGGAGAAAACTTTTTGACGCGAATGCAATTTTGGATCTCCGCCCTCCGGCCCAGGCCCGCCGCAGCGTCCTGAATATCCCTCACCGCCGCTTCCGGAAAGAGGTGGGTGGGAACCGTCTGGTGGTAGTGGAGGATGCCGCCCGGCTTAAGAGCTGAGACTCCCTTCTCCAGATATCTGTCCGTCACCTGGACCATGCCCATAATCACCCTGTCCGCGACGCCCTGGGGGGTCAGCTTCGCGCAGTCCCCCAGGACAGGCTCGACAGTCTCTTCCACCCGGTTTTCCCGAATATTTCGGCATAGATACCGATAGGCATTGGGATTGAGCTCGATGGCCAGGATGCTCTTCGGTGGGGAGTGGACGGCCATGGGGATGGTGAAGTATCCGATGCCGGCAAACATGTCCACCACATCTTCTCCTTTTCCCAGCCGGCTCATCCTCATCCTCTCCCTGAGGTTTCCCGGAGAGAACATGATCTTCGATGCATCCAGGTGGAAGGATACCCCGTTCTCCCGGTGAACCGTCTCCGTTCGGGTGCCGGCGATAACCCGTCGCCTGGGCTCCCGCAGGGGGCCGGATATGCCCTCATCTGCCAAAACGGTATGGCAGCGAGGATAGAAATCCAAAAGAGCCTGAGCAATCCTCTTCTCATGCGACGCCAGAAGAGGGTGAATGCTGACCACGATCACCTCCCCCAGGAGAAACCAGCCGCGGGGGAGGAGGGCCAGCAGATCTTCGGAGAGCTCGCCCTCCAGAGCAACGGATAGGTCAGGGAGCCTTCGATAGTAAGCGGGAGACTCTTGCCGGACCGTCTCCCAGCCAGCAATGGGCCTGGTGATGGGGATCTCCACCACGCCCTCGCTTTTTTTGACCTTTCGCCCTTTGTCCAGGGCTCCCAGGGAGATTATGGCCTCCAGGGCAGATGAGGCATCTTCCCGGCGCACTCTTGCCGCCAGATCGACCTCAATCCCTCTTGGTGTAGCTCTGTTCAAACTTTACCTCTTGCCCGGTCAGGTTGAGCAACAAGACCAGCGTATCATTCTTGCGGGTGACGAGGTAGTCTTCTTCGTGGACCAGGAGGCTGGTATCGTACCCGGTGGGCGTGGCAAAGCTTAGGCCCAGGGGCACAGATGTCCAGTTGCCCTTCAAATATATCTTGACGCTGGCATCGCTACTCGAATTCATGCGAACCATCGTAAAATTGCCGTGAGAGATGGTGACGATGCCCCCTCTGGCGCTGATGCTCCGGTCGATGTCAGGGGGAAGTGCCATCTCCATATCGTTGGTCATCATCCCGGAGTTGACGATCTCCAGGGCCAGAAAGCTGTCGTTGCTGGAGTTGGAGAGGCGGGCGGAGTACTCCACCAGCACGGGCGGGTTGGCAGGAGGCGGATTTGCCAGAAATCCCAGGGCAATGACCACGGCCAGCAAGAGGGCAAAGCCCAGGGCGGCCAGGAGCTTCGGCTGCACCCCCAATATCCTCTTCGCCTGCTCTGCTGCCCTGGCGGGAGGGCTGACGATCGCCGTCGCGGACTTCATCCTCAAAGCGGGCGCTGTCTTCTCAGGCTCCCTCTGGGCGGCATCCGCCGGAGGGGCAGATCTCTCCTCTCCAGGGGCAGGCTTCTCCATTTCGGCAAAGGGCTCGTCCTCATGCCGGGGGATATTGGCGGCTATTGTCTCCTGGGGCGGAGGCGATGGGGCTTGCACATGATCTGCGGCAACAGGCTGCTCTTGGGGCTCGTCTTCATGGGCCTGCTCCGCCTCTGCCGCCTGCTCATTCTTCTCCGGCAGGCTCGCCGGGCTTTCCACGGGCAGAGGAGTCTTCCTGCGGGTGGGCAGCACCACCGTCCCCTCCTCGAAGTTCAATATCAGATCGGTGTAGGTGCCGGTGACGTCCACGTACTTCAGTGCGCGAGGGACCAGGTAGGAGACTCCGGAGATCTTGACCTCTTCAAAGAACTCGGTGTTCTTCATCAGCCGGTCCTTGAAGGCGTAGACAGCTCCGCTCTCCATCTTGGCATCGATCTCGCTGAGGCTGGGGAAGCGATCCTCCTGCGCGGCCA
>DAOPZB010000136.1:0-5156 GCA_035353195.1 Methanothrix sp.
CATCTCGCCGGGTAGAGCGATCACGGCGTCGGCGCTATTGACGATTATGGCATTTCTGGCGTGGCCCATTGCCGTGGCAATGGCAATGTCCAGGCAGAGATTGCCCTGCTCCCGCCCGCCGGGCAGGATGCCCACCGTGAGGCCCCCCGCCTCCCGCGCTCCGCAGCAGGCTGCTTCCATCACGCCTCCCCGCCCTCCGCAGAGCAGGACGTGGCCCCGCGTGGCAATCAGCCGGCCCAGGCAGCGGGCGGCCCCGGCTACGTCCGGACTGCAAACGCCTCCGCCGACCACTGCAATCTGCACTTTGGTATTCTCCTTATCTTCTTTGACCGGTGGCTTGAGAGGAGCCAAAGATAATAATAGTATCGGGATAGAGCAGTTGGCCGATGGACAGAAGATCCTTCATGAGGGCGATCTACCGGATCGTCAACAGCCTGGTGGTCGTGCCGGCATTCCGCATGAATCTGGGCTGGATTATCTCCAATCCACTGGTCGGGAGTGTCATGGTCCTGGGGATCAGAGGCAGGAAGACGGGGCTTGTCAGGTACACGCCGGTGTCCTTCGCTAAGATGGGCTCATTCATCTACTGCTATCAGGGGAGGGAGACGAAGGGCCAGTGGTATCTGAACATCCTGAAGAATCCGGATGTGGAGGTGATGCTGCCCGGAGGAGAGCGCTTTTCGGGGCGGGCAGAGCAGGTCGGCGATGAGGACGAGAGGGCGACGGCTATCCGGCAGATTCTGATCAACAGCGGCGTGAACAGAGGCATGTACGGCTTCGATCCCCGCACGGCCTCCGAGGAGGTACTGCGGGAGAGGACGGCGGGGCTGCCGGTTGTGAGGATCGCAAAAAAATACTAACTCCAAAAATATTGTAAATTAATTAAGCATTTAATTACTCATGGAACAAATCTATATCTACCGGAAGACCTATTCTCATGAAAAACCTGGCAAAAGCCTGCGATAGATGTTCTCTATAGGGTGGCATCAGCCTTAATCTCTTTCCATTTCGTTTAGAAAGGTCGACAAGAAAATCTAAAGGAACGCTGTAGACGTTTCTAAAATCCACTACTTGAAAATCAGCTTCAAATCCATCCAACTCGCACCTATTTATGAGATGGTATCCTGGAAGATTGCCTTGCCTCAGGGCTTCTTTGCCTCTTCGACTCTTAAGAAAATCATATTTCAATTCTACATCGCTTATCGGCCAAATAGGACTTACAAGAATATTATTTAATTTCTTATGAGCAATGTCGCAGGACTGGCTCATAATAATTACATCATATTCGAATATATCTGCAGAAATTTTACCATAACCAATCGACGAAGATGCGACGATAACGGGACAAGAGCATATAAAATCGCCCTGCATGAGAACTTCATCAGCATCAACAATTTCATACCAAGGATAGCTTATCATGAAGCTAGAATTTTTGGCTAAATCGCATCTGGCAAGAATATTTTAGGCTTTGCCTTTGAGATATTTATTACATCTATCTCTATAGAATACTTTTTTTTGGGCGGCATTTGAAAAACTACTTCATATTCCATTAAATCTTGGAGACTTGCTTTCCTATTATTTTCTCTTTTTAAATCTAACTTTTCTTCTGCTATCGAATGAGGATACTCTTCGGATTCGCTCGTCGGCATGATCTTCCTCGCTAAGACAGTTTAGCCTCCTTCTGGAATATATCCTTTGCTCTTTATGTAGGTGGTGAAGTGGGGCTCTTCGCTATTTCCTATGGCTTAACCGGAGTTATTCTGTCATTCAGGTTGTTAGCTCTTCTCTTTGCGTACTCTGTGTCCTCTGTGTCTCTGTAGTGAAAAAGCGTCGTAAGCAACTGGTTACAGCTAAATGCCCACGGACTGCAACCACAGAGGCACAGAGATGAGATTTACAACTGAAAGACAGAGTGGATCAAGTCTAGCCACATGAGGATGAGATCATCCCCTCCAAACCTTACCCCAGGTCAGACTGCCAGCTCTTTTATCTGCAGGCGCAGTCAATCTCCTGGCAATGCCCGCCGATCGAATACCAATTGCCAGGTTCTCTGCCATCACCAGGATATCCCAGAAGGCCCTGCGCTACTATGACCGAAAGGGAATACTGGTGCCGGCAGCAAAGGACCCATTCACCGGCTACAGGTACTACACAGCCTCTCAAATGGAGTTGGGTGTCAAGATTGCAGCCCTCTGCAGCCTGGGCTTCTCCCTGGAGGACCTCAGAGCATACCTGCTGGCCCAGGCCAGCGGCGACCGGGAGACCGTGGAGAGGCTTAAAGACAGGCAGCTCTCCAGCATCCGGTCGGAGCTGCTGCGGCTGCAGAAGATCGAGGCCTTGCTGCAAGAGCAAACAGCGGAGTTGATAGGAATGGCATTAACAGAGCCCACCGTAAAAGATGTCCCGGAACAGCGAGTTCTCTCCAAAAAGGGAAAGGGAATTCTCAGCCGGACCATTGGAAAGCTGATCGGAGAGCTGTGCTCCTTTGTCGCTCTTCCCACCAGCCGGAGAAATCAGTTGAAGGTTACAGGTCCGATCATGGCCATCTACAATGAGGACTGCACTGATGGCAAGGAAGCGGATCTTTCCGACTGGTCGGACAAGGAAGTGACCATCGAGGTCGCCCTTCCCATTGCTGGAAAGGCAGAGGTTGAAGGCTCCGGAATTGAGGTCAAGAGCCTGCCGGCGGCCAGGGTGCTTTCATTGATTCACAGGGGCAGCTACCCCACCATCCATAAGTCCTACCGGGCTGCCTTCGAGCATATGGCTGCGGGGGGACTGGAGGTGGCCGGGCCCATCCGGGAGCTGTATCTCAATGACCCGGACCAGACGGCAGAGGAGGAGCTGATGACTGAGATCCAGATACCGTTCAGAAAGGAGCAGGGATAAGCAGCAAGCACAATAATCAAAGATGGACCCACCTGAAATGGCCAGGAGGCAAAAAAGGGATCTCCAGCCTTCAAAGGACAATATTTCCATCTAGCAGGACGCTGCCGGAGAGAAATCCGCAGGCAGACTTACCTCAATTCTCATGGCCTCCTGCACTCCGGCGGAGCCGGGCGGGCAGGCGGCAGCCCCGGTGGCAATATATCTCTTCAGATAGCCCCAGATGATGCTGATCTTCCCAGGGAGCTTGATGCACTTGGGCAGTATATGCCGCCCCCTCTCCCTGGCCGCCCGGCACCCTCCGCCGCTGCCTCCTCTGTAAACGCATCTCAGATTGCAGGCCGCCGCCGTCCTGAGCAGCACATCTCCCACATCGATGCAGACCGGCGGCTCCAGGACGCTCCGAGCATAAACCGCGGCGGCCATGACGAAGTAGGAGAGGTTCTCAATGGTCCCCCTGGACCATAGCCTGGTGAGATACTTCATTATCCTGGGATGGATTTCAATGCCGGCCTGCTCGACCAGTGCCCGGTAGCCTGCGGCGGTTGGCATGAGCAGCACCCGGTCGAACTCGAAAGTCTTTCCCGTAGCCCTGCTGTCCACGAGCTGCACAAACCTTTGACCGGGCTCTCTATGGAAACTGTTGTTCATCAATCTCTTTCATTTCCCTTTTCTTCTTTCGGTGTGGCGGTGATCATAGTCCTCCAGGTGACGCCATCGAAGTACAGGGCATCAAACCACATCAATTCCCGGCAGACCGTAATATCGGGCCAGGGAGAGAATCGCCGACGGCCCGCAGGTGTAATCAGTGGTCTGCTGATAGGCTTTCAGGCCGGATATGAAATCGACGTTCTCGGAGGCCGAGAGGATTCCAGTGTCGATTGCCGGATACCAGTCGATGGCCTGGCTGACTGCACCCGCGACTGCATCAGTTGCCTCTGCTCCCTCCGCCTGGCAGGAGATGAAGGCACAGAGGGAGAGGAGCGCAAACAGAAAGATGGAATGGGGCTTATTAATTTTTTTCATATGACCATTTCCGTCCTTTAGCAATATAAATTTGGCTCTTCGTCATTTCCTGTACTATAATTTTCAATATAATCATAATTCAGTGAAGATAGATTTATATCTACCGAATAAAACCCATATTACCTGTCTAAAAGGCATGCAAATATCTATATCAATTTTAAACCTGAAAAAAGGATTAAAATTGAGTACAAATGCCTTTAAAGCTGCAAATAATGTAAGGCGATTTAAAATGGCTGATGCTAAATCGGATAAATCTGCACAGACTTCAAATCAAGCTCTGTACTATCCACCCCGCGATCTGGTCGAGAACTCCAATGTCATGGCCTGGATGAAGAAGAAGGGCCTCAAGACGGAGAGCGAGATGCGACAGTGGTGCTCCGCCAATTACGTCCAGTTCTGGGACGAGATGGCCAAAACCTACGCCGACTGGTTTGAGCCCTACAGGCAGACACTTCAGTGGAAAGCGCCCTTCGCCAAGTGGTTCATGGGCGGCAAGATCAATGTGGCCTATAACGCCGTCGACCGGCACGCCAAATCCTGGCGGCGCAACAAGCTGGCCTACATATTCGTAGGCGAGCCGGTGGGCGACGTCCGCCAGATAACCTACTACGAGCTGGCCCGCGATGTAAATCGATTTGCCAATGCCCTCAAGGCCCAGGGAATCAAGAAGGGCGACCGGGTGGGCATTTACCTGCCCATGATCCCGGAGCTGCCCGTGGCCATGCTGGCCTGCGCCAAGATCGGAGCAGTTCACGTCGTGGTATTCTCCGGATTCTCCGCCGTCGCCATCAGGGACCGGCTGGACGACTGCCAGCCAAAGGTCCTGATCACCTGCGACGGCTCCTATCGGCGCGGCAAGCCCATAGCAACCAAGCCCCAGGCCGATGAGGCCATCGCCGGCCTGGACTGCATCGAAAAGGTGGTGGTGGTAAAGAGGAACGGCCAGGAGACGGCCATGAAGGAAGGCCGGGACGTCTGGTGGGACGAGTTTGTCGCCGGCCAGAGCGGCACCTGCGAGACAATGCCCATGGACTCCGCCGATCCTCTCTTCATCCTCTACACCGCCGGGGCGGCAGGCAAGCCGCGGGGCATGGTCCACACCCACGGAGGAATCAGCGTCGGGCCCGCGTTTACCACCTCATGGGTCTTCGACATCAAGGACACCGACGTCTACTGGTCCACAGCCGACATCGGATGGATCACCGGCCACTCCTACATCGCCTACGGGCCGCTGTGCCTGGGGG
>DAOPZB010000137.1:0-5129 GCA_035353195.1 Methanothrix sp.
CCAGGCCCTCGGTGATCCTCTTCTTCATGGACTCGGAGAATGCCTCCGCCCCGAATATGCCGATCTCCAGGTCGGGCAGCTTCTCGCCCATCTCCTCCATGACCTCGATGATGCGCACGCCGTAGGAGACCACGCCGGTCAGAATGCGGGTCTTCAGGTCTTTGGCCAGCCTCACCTGCCTCTGTGTGTTGCCCGGCCCGGCGGGAATCACGAACAGCCCTGCCGCCCGGGCGCCGTGATACATGCCGAATCCCCCGTTAAACAGGCCGAAGAGGGGCGTGATCTGCACCCCGTCTCCGGGAAGGCCGCCGGCCATGCGGTAGCAGCGGGCCATGCACTCCGCCCACTGGGCGAGGTCCGCAGTTGTGTAGGGCATGATCACCGGTGTGCCCGTGGAGCCGGAGGACATGTGCATCTCCACAACCTCCCGGCGGGACACACAGGACAGGCCCATCGGATAGCTCTTTCGCAGCAGCTCCTTTCCGGTCATGGGAAGCCGTCTCACGTCTTCGACGCTTTTGATGTCCTCTGGCCGGACGCCCTTTTCGTCGAAGAGCTTCCTGTAGATGGGATTGGAATTGTAAACGTGAGAGACGACCGCCCGCAGGCGTTTGCTCTGCAGCTCCTCGATCTCCCTTCGGTCGGCGGTCTCCATCTTCTCATTGTGATAACTAGCTTTCATATCATGCTCCTACCCAGATCAAATGCCTTGAGATTGAGGTCCAAAAATTTTTCTTTGACCGACATGATGATGGCCTGCTTCCAGGCCTCCTCCGGCAGGTCCAGACCCCTCGACATCGCCCCCAGGAGGACGATGTTGGCGGCCTGGATGCTTCCCAGCGAGGCCGCCGCCTCGGCTGCCCGGATGTAAGCCAGCCGGGAAAACGCCTGCTTGAGCAGGCTCTCCACATCGACGGGATACTTGGCAGCGCCCGATGAGACGGTGACAGGCACAATGGACTGGGCGCTGACCACCGCCAGGCCGCCCGGCTCAAGGTAGTCGGCGAAGCGCAGGGCTTCGATCTGCTCCAGGGCACCAAGCACCGAGGCCGTGCCCCTGGCCACCAGGGGGCTATGCACCTCGGTTCCATAGCGCACCTGGGCCACCACCGAGCCACCCCTCTGGGCCATGCCGTGAACCTCATTGGTCTTGACATCGTAGCCGGCCTGCATGGCCGCCTGGGCTAAGACCTCGCTGGCCAAAAGGATGCCCTGGCCGCCCACTCCTGCCAAAACTATGCTCCAGGCCTCTCTCTCCCGGCCTTCAATTACTCCGCTCATGCCTTCTCACCTCCCCGTATGGCTCCCGCCGGACAGACCTGCTGGCACAGGCCGCAGCCGGCGCAGAGGGTCTGGTTGATGTGGGGATTTCCCTCTCCGCCCTCGATGGCCGGACAGCCCAGCTCCAGGCACAGCTCACAGCCCCGGCACTCGTCCTCATCTATGGTCCGGCTCGGTCCGACCTTCTTTCTCTCCCGCAGGGGACAGGGAGCACGGGAGACGATCAAAGAGGGCTGTTTTGCCTCTATCTCCCGGAAGATGACATCCTGCGACTGCTCCAGGTTGTAGGGGTCGATGGTAAAGATCCTCTGCAGGCCGCAGGCCTTTCCGAAGTCCTCGATGCTGGCCGCCGGGGCAGCCTCGCCTTGCAGGGTGCGCCCCGTGCCGGGGTGGTCCTGGTGGCCGGTCATGGCTGTGGTGCGGTTGTCCAGGACGATGATGGTGGACCGGCCCAGGTTATAGGCGATGTCCAACAGCCCCGTGATCCCGGAGTGAAAGAAGGTGGAGTCTCCCACGATACCCACCACCGGCCGGGTTTCGCCGGCCTTCTCCAGGCCGTGGGCCATGGATACTCCCGCCCCCATGCAGAGGATGCTGTCCATCCTGTCCAGGGGCGGAAAGGCTCCCAGGCTGTAGCAGCCGATGTCTCCCGTCACCACCACGTCCTTTTTGCCCAGGGCGTGGAATATGCCCCGATGGGGGCAGCCGGGACAGAGCACGGGCGGCCTGGGGGGAAGCTTATCGGCAAAGGGCGATGGGCCGGATGCCGGCAGAGTCTTTCCTTCAAGGAGAGCCTTCGATTCTAAAAGTCGGTCCACAGACAGCTCCATGATGCCGGGCACGACGTCTCTGCCCCGACAGGGGATGCCCAAGGCCCGAATGTGCTGCTCAATGAAGTCGTCCAGCTCCTCCACAATGAGCAGGTTTTTCACGCCGGCGGCAAACCGGCGGATGAGGTCGTCGGGGAAGGGATAGGACATGCCGAGCTTGAGGATGCTTGCCTTGGGCCAGACCTCGCGGGCGTACTGGTAGGCTATGGAGTGGGTGATGATTCCCAGGTCCTTCTCCCGCCACTCGATCTGGTTGGCAGGGCAGGTCTCGGCCAAAGCCCGCAGCCGGGCGAGCCTCTCTTCGACCCTCACTCTCATGGGCCGGCCCCAGACGGGTATGGGCACAAAGCGGGGCGGGTCCTTGACCAGCCCGATCTTCTTAGGCGAAGCCACTCTCTCCTCGATCTCCACGAGGCTTCGGGAGTGGCTGACCCGGGTGGTGGTGCGCAGGATGGCCGGGGTCTTGAACTCCTCGGATACCTGGAGGGCCAGCTTGAGCAGGTCCTTCGCCTCCTGGCTGTCGGAGGGCTCGAAGAGGGGCACCTTGGCAAAGCGGGCGTAGTTTCTGGTGTCCTGCTCGTTTTGGGAGGAGTGCATTCCCGGGTCGTCGGCCACGCAGGCCACAAAGCCGCCCTCCACGCTGATGTAGGATAGAGTCATGAGCGGATCGGCAGCCACATTCAGGCCGACGTGCTTCATGGTGACTATGCTCCTCGCCCCGGCCAGGGAGGCTCCGGCGGCCACCTCGAAGGCCACCTTTTCATTGGGCGACCACTCGCAGTAGACATCAGGCTTATGCCTGGCAAGGTTCTCCAAAATCTCAGTGGAAGGCGTTCCCGGATAGCCCGCAGCCACAGTGACTCCGGCCTCGAAGGCCCCGCGGGCGATGGCCTCATTGCCGGACAGCAATCGTCTCAAATCAAGTTCTCCTAATGTAGCTTAATCATGCATGCAAAATTGGGCCGGACCTAGCCGGCGTTCAGGGCGAAGTAGGCTAAAAGGGCTTCAAGCTGTATCCTCTCGTTGGCCCCCTCCGTCATGCGGAAGTCGATCTCACCGATGCGGTCGATGAGCCGGACCTTGTCCTTATCAGGGATTTCCAGGTCCAGCATGGCCCTGTGGATCTGGACCACCACGTCCTGGCCGGATAGGCCGCGAGTGAGCAGCAGGTCGTCCAAAGCCGAGCGCGCCGCGGCGAAGTCCCCCGACATGGCCGTTTTGATGAAGCTCTTTATCTCCTCCGGCTTGGCGGTGGAAGTTATCTGGTAGATGGTCTCCTCATCCACGCTGTCGCCCAAGAGGGCCGCTGCCTGTAGAGCATTGATGGCCCGCCTCATGTCCCCGCCGGCCACGTATTCGATGGCGGACAGGCCCCCCTCGGATATGGTCAGATGCTCCTCTGCGGCAATGAATATGATGCGCCTCTGCACTGCCTGGCCGGAGAGGGCGCGGAAGCGGTAGACGGCGCAGCGGGACTGGATGGGCTCTATGATCTTGGAGGAGTAGTTGCAGGAGAGGATGAACCTTGTGGTGGCCGAATAGCGCTCCATGGTGCGGCGCAGGGCGCTCTGGGCATCGTTGGTCAGAGCGTCGGCCTCGTCGAGGAAGATGACCTTGAAATCGGCGTCGCCCAGGGGAGCCATGCGGGCGAAGTCCTTGACCTTGTGGCGGATGATATCAATGCCCCTCTCGTCGCTGGCATTCAACTCGATGAAATTGTTGCGCCAGGCGTCGCCGTAGATCTCCTTGACTATGGAGATGGAGGCGGCCGTCTTTCCCACGCCGGGCGGCCCGGAGAACAGAAGGTGCGGCAGATTTTTGGTCTTCACATAGGACTTGAGCCGGCGCACGATCTCGTCCTGGCCCACGATGTCGTCCAGCCTGACAGGCCGGTACTTCTCAATCCAGATCTCCTCTTTAATGGTTGACCCCTCCTGAGGGGATAGCTGCTGTGATTATATCAAGATTGCTGCACGCGGGCATTGCATGATGGCATGCGTTGTTCGACAGGTTTATAAATCATCAATCTAACTGAAAAAACGTGCCTGAGAAGACTGTTAAATGCTCATTTGTCAATCACAAAATCAGGCTGTTGAAGCCGGAGAGGCTAGCTTCGGGAATCTTCGGCCATCTGGTCTTTTCTTTCTTTTAAAAGGAGGGCGACGTGCATCATTGAGTGCAGAACTTCGCCCGTTAGCGGGATGATGACATGTTATCGGAAAACGATCTCAAAGTTCTAAAAGCGATATTGCTTGGCCACACAGATCCTCAAAGCATCGCCGGGGATTTGAAGATGAAGGTGGAGGCGGCAAGAGCGACAGCGGATGCCCTGGGCGAGCAGGGGCTCATCCGGGTGAACAAATCGGTGCAGGAGGCCATTGCCCTCACAGAGGAGGGACGGGGATATGCCGAAAGGGGGCTGCCGGAGAGGGTGATGCTTTCGGCCATCGGCCAGGGCATGGCCATGTCCGCACTCACAGACCCATCCCAAAAGATAGGGCTGGGGTGGCTGCGAAAGAAGGGCTGGGCGACCATAGAAAAGGGGACGATCCGACCCACCGGCGGGGCTGCTGCCGGGAAGGATGAAGAGGTCCTGGCTGCCCTCCTGTCCGGGCCGAAGAGCAGCTCTGAGCTGGACAAAAAGGGCCTGGCGGATCTGAAGGGCCGGGGGCTGGTCTCAGCCAGCAAGATGAAGGGCTGGAGCTATGAGATCACCGAGGAAGGGAAGAAGACGGCATCATCGGGACGGCCGTCTTCAGAGGCCCTGGGGATGCCTATGCTCTCAGCCGACATGATCAAGATGGGCGAATGGCAGGAGAAGGATGGCGCACTCTACCTGAATTACCGGGGATCGATCTTCCGGCCCAGGCCGTACGACGTGACCCTGGCCGCCGAGGGGATCTTCCCCGGCAAAAAGCACCCCTACCAGAGGCTGATCGACTTCATGAGAGAGATAATGCTGCAGATGGGCTTTGCGGAGATCAAAGGCCAGATTGTGCAGTCCAGCTTCTGGAACTT
>DAOPZB010000138.1:0-4994 GCA_035353195.1 Methanothrix sp.
CGCCTGCTGGCCAACCATCCCGAAGTAAAGGTCACAGCCGTCACCTCCAGGAAGCTGGCAGGAAAGCCGGTGACAGTGGTTCATCCTCACCTAAAAAGCATCTATTCCATCAACTTCGAAGCGCTAAACAGCAAAGAGGTAGCCGGGCGATGCGATATTGTCTTTACCGCCGTCCCCCACGGTACCGCCATGGACTGGGTGCCGGAGCTTCTCGATGCCGGTGCCAGGGTCATCGACCTCTCCTCAGACTATCGCCTGCCCACGGACGTCTTTGAAAAGACCTACGGCACCCGCCACCGCGCCCCGCGAGATGCAGTATTCGGCATGACTGAGCTGCACCCTGAGGTGGCGGGGGCAAAGCTCGTCGGAAACCCCGGCTGCTATCCCACCGGTGCCACCCTGGCCGTGGCACCCCTGGCCAAGGCGGGGCTGGTGGATCGGGTGGTCTACGACTCCAAGTCAGGCATCTCCGGAGCCGGTGTGGAGCCGACAGAGACCTCCCACTACCCCAATATGTCCCAAAATATCATCCCCTACAAGCTGACGACTCACAGGCACGTCCCTGAGATCAAACAGGAGCTGGGAAGGCTCTCTCCCGGCATCAAAGTCAATTTCACGCCTCACGTCATACCGGCGGTGCGAGGCATACTCACCACGGCGCACGTTTTTGCCCGCGAGGGATGCGAAGATATTATCCAGGACAGGGCCAAGGTGGCCGGGATCTACGCCGACTTCTACAAAAATGCGCCTTTCGTTCGCATGGCAGACGGCATCCCCAAGCTGTCATCCGTGCGCGGCTCCAACTTCTGCGACATAAGCTTTGAGCCGGAGAAGGGAAGCGACCGACTGGTGGTCATATCCGCCATAGATAACCTTGTCAAGGGTGCCTCCGGCCAGGCCATTCAGAACATGAACCTCATGGCGGGCCTGGATGAGAGGACCGGCCTGTGGACGGCCGGCCTCGCCCCCTGAAGAGATGAGAGTGGGCCGTGCCGGGAAGAAAAATAAGTATGATGAAGGATTAAGAAGGCTGAAAGGACTGGTTGTATGAAGGTCAGAGATGTCATGAACGTTATGCCTGTTACCGTCCAGGCAGATGCACTGGTGAGCGAGGCCGCTCGCCTGCTCCGGGAGCACAGAATCAGCGGACTGCCGGTTCTGGATGGAGAGAAGCTGGTGGGCGTGGTTTCGGAGTCCGATCTACTCCATCTTCTGTCTGTGGAGGAGGAAGAGGGCGGTCTCTGGCTTCCCAGCCCCTTCGAGGTCTTCGAGATTCCCTTCCGCGACCTGGTAAAGTGGGAGAGGATGCATGCCGCCCTGGAAGAGATCCCCAAGAAGATGGTGGGAGATATCATGAGCCGCAATCTGCATGAAGTGGGCCCGGACGACTCTGTGCAGGAGGCGGCAGGCATCATGACCCGCCACCGCATCAACCGCTTGCCGGTGATCGAGGACGGCCGGCTGGTGGGAATTGTGACCCGAGGAGACATCATATCCGGACTGGGGAGTGGCCATGCAGAAGATTGAGGGCGGCATCTGCGCCGTCTCCGGCGTGAGAGCCTCAGGCGTACGCCGGGGAAGGTATGGGCTCGCGATAATCGCCGCCTCCGGGGCAGCCGCCGGCATGTTCACCACCAACCGGGTGCAGGCAGCACCTCTACAGGTCACCGCCCAGCATCTGGCCGGCGGGCACCTGGACGGGGTGATAGCCAACAGCGGCTGCGCCAATGCCTACACCGGACCGCGGGGGCTGGACGACGCCCGGTCCATGGCCAGGCTTTTGGCAGGCCATCTGGGCATAGACGAAAAAAGAATTGCAGTCGCATCTACCGGAGTCATCGGCCGCTACCTGGACCTGCCCCTCATCGCCGAACTCTTCGACCAGGCCAAATCCAATCTGAGGAGCGAGGCCGCCGCCAGCGTAGAGGCGGAGAGGGCCATCATGACCACGGATACCAGGGTCAAAGAGATCGCCGTCGAGCATGAGGGTCTGCGCGTGGCCGGCATCGTCAAGGGGGCGGGAATGATCGAGCCCAATGTGGCCACCATGCTCTGCTTTCTCTATACCGACGCCGACCTTTCAGCCCCGGCCCTCAAGGACTGCCTGGCCGATGCCGTGAAGGACAGCTTCAATATGCTCACCGTGGACGGAGACACCAGCACCAACGACACTGTGCTGCTCACGGCCACAGGAAAGGCCAGACCGGCAAAGATCGAGCACTTCCGGGAGGCTCTGCGTTATGTCTGCATGGAGTTGGCCCGCATGATGGCCAGAGACGGCGAAGGAGCCAGCAAATACTTCGAGACTGTGGTCACCGGGGCCAGAACTGAGGAGGACGCCCGGCGGGCAGCCAGGGCGGTGGCCAGGAGCAGCCTGGTCAAGACGGCAGTCTACGGAGCCGATCCCAACTGGGGGCGCATCATCTGCGCCGTGGGCTACTCCGGGGCGGAGATGGATCCGAATACCATCACCCTGGGTCTGGAGGGAACGGGCCGGGACGGCAAGAGCCTCAGGGTCTCTCTGGTGGAGAGGGGCCGAATCGTGGACGGGGCACTAGAGCAGGCCAAGGAGATCATGTTGGGCGATACCATCATGGTCAACATCGACCTGGCACTGGGCTTGGGGAAGGCCCGCGGATTCGGCTGCGACCTCACCCACGAGTATGTGAATGTGAACGCCAATTATACCACCTGAGGGCATTGTGTTTCGAGATCAGCGTCTGGGAGAGAGCCGAAAGGACGTGGACGACTACCTCTCCAGCCGGCAGGCAGACCGGCGCATATTCCTGGCGGACCTGCTGGTGGACAGAGCCCACCTGGTGATGCTCAGAGAGCAGGGCCACATATCGGCGGATGTCTGCTCCCGGATCATAGCCGTCCTGGATGAGCTCGCTCAGTCGGGAAAGCCTGAGGAGTTGGGCGAAGGAGAGGATGTCCATGAGGCAATCGAGGCCTGCATCATCTCCCGCGCCGGCCCGGAGGGCGGCAGGATGCACACCGGCCGATCCAGAAATGATGAGGTTGCCACATGCATTCGCCTGGCGCTGCGCTCGGAGATGCTGGCCCTCATGGGCGAGCAGATATCTCTCATCGAGACCCTCGTCGGCATGGCGGAAGGGCACAGGGAGAGCCTCATGCCCGGATTCACCCACACTCAGCACGCCCAGCCCACCACCCTGGCCCATCACCTGCTGGCTCATGCCGATGCCGCCCTGCGGGACCTCGCCCGGCTGGAGGACACCTACGGTCGGGTCAATAATAGCCCCCTGGGAGCGGCAGCCTTCGCCTCCACCGGCTTTAAGATCGACCGGATGAGGACCTGTCGGCTGCTGGGCTTTGACGGCCTGGTGGAAAACAGCATGGACGCCGTATCCACAAGGGACTTCATACTGGAGAGCCTCTCCGCCATGTCCATCCTCATGGTCAATGCCAGCCGCCTGGCAGAGGAGCTGATCCTCTGGTCCACATCCGAGTTCAGCTATGTGGAGCTGGACAACCTCTATGCCTCCACCAGCTCCATTATGCCCCAGAAGAAGAATCCGGACACGGCTGAGCTGGCCCGCGGCAAGGCCGGCTCGGTGCTGGGCAGCCTCATATCGGCCCTCTCCATCTGCAAAGCCCTGCCCTTGAGCTACAACCGGGATCTCCAGGAGGTCACGCCTCACCTCTGGCGGGCGGTGGACTGGACGAGGAGCACGGTGCGCATACTGGACGGCTGCCTCTCCTTGGCAAAGTTCAACCTGGAGAGGATGCAGATGTGCTCGGCAGCCGGGTTTTCCACGGCCACAGAGCTGGCCGACTCTCTGGTCAGAATCACGAAGATGCCCTTCCGGACGGCGCACAGGATAGTGGGGTGCATTGCCTCCGGCAGCTCCGGCATAGGGCCGGACCTGGCCGACCTGGATGAGGCCGCCCTGGAGATTGCAGGCTACAGGGCCAGCGAGCGGGGCTATACCGGGGCAGACCTGCTGGTCGCCCTGGACCCGAAAGGCAACGTGGCGGTGCGATCAAATACCGGCGGGCCGGCACCTGCCGAGACGGAGCGGATGGTCAGGGATCGACGGGCCAAAATCGAGGCGGGAAAAGCGAGGCTCGCCGAGAGGCAGGCGCGAACGGACGGGGCATTAAAAGAGCTGCTGGCGGAGAAATAATGTGGGGCGATTTGCTCACGCTCTCTACATACCCAAGAAAAGATGGCTCTTCGCCATTAAATGTGGCTAAACTTGATCCACTCTGTCTTTCAATTGTCAATCTCATCTCTGTGCCTCTGTGTCTCTGTGGTTTTGTTCAGCTGCAGTAGGCTTAATTTTCGGCAACTTGCAAACTAAACCACAGAGGCGCAGAGACACAGAGACAAAGAACCACTTCATTACTCACATGAAATAGCGAGGAGCCAAAAAGGTCACAACCGCGGGATCGTTTGTCCAGTTGCAGTTGAAGCTTGCAGACTCCTGATCACTCGGCATTTCAGATATGTCCACCCGCCCGAAAGCGAGCAGCCAATTATTTATTCCCATAAGTGGCATATGCCCTTATGCCCATTCTTCGAGATGACAGAGACCTGAAAGACGCATTGAAAAGCTGCCGCACCATCTGCGTGGTAGGCATATCGCCCGATCCCTACAAGCCCAGTTACTTCGTCTCCGACGTGCTGATGAGCCGGGGATTCAGGCTCTATCTGGTCAACCCCAATTACGCGGGACGGACCATCCTGGGAGAGAAGGTCTATGCCTCCCTTCTGGACGTCCCCGAAGAGATAGACATCATCGACGTCTTCCGCAGGCCGTCCGCTGTTCCTGCTCTTGCGGAGGAGGCGAAGAAGAAGGGATTCAAGGTATTCTGGATGCAGCCCGGCACTGAGAGCCCTGAGGCCATTGTCAGCCTGGACAGGGACGGATACAAGGTGGTGGCGGGCAGGTGCGCCAAGATCGAATCGAACAGGCTGCTCTGATTTAGCAGGGCAGCCGGCAGAATCAGCCTGCATTATTAAAATC
>DAOPZB010000139.1:0-4987 GCA_035353195.1 Methanothrix sp.
CTGGCGGTCATAGCCAGCAGCGGAGCCGGCTTCACCATCCACCGCCCTCAAGTTCGATTGACCCTGAACGGGCGGATCTGCCGGGTGCGGGCCGGGCTCGAGCCCGCCCCTACCTTATGCCGGCGTGGTACTCCTGCAGCGACTTCACGGCCGATCTGCCGTTCCTGAAGGCAGCGATTCCCTTTGCCGCGGCCAGGGCGGCGGCAGTGGTGGTGATGTAGGGCACCCGGTACTTGATGGCCGCCTTTCGGATGTAGGAGTCGTCGTACTGGCTGGCCTTGCCAATGGGGGTGTTGACCACCAGTTGAATCTGGCCGTTCTTGATGGCGTCGTCGATGTTGGGCCGACCCTCGTGCAGCTTGAGAATGGGGACCGTCTCTATGCCGTGGCCGGCCAGGAAGTCATGCGTGCCCTTGGTAGCCCTGATCTCAAAGCCCAGGGCGGCAAACTGGCGGGCCGCGGGGAGCGCACCCTCCCGGTCTGCTCCGGCCACGGTGATCAGCACTGTGCCCTTCACCGGGAGAGCCGGCTTGGCTGCCTCCTCGGCCTTGAAGTAGGCCATGCCGAAGGACTCCGCCAGCCCCAAAACCTCTCCGGTGGACCTCATCTCCGGACCCAGCAGGGGATCGACCTCCGGGAACATGTTGAAGGGGAAGACCGCCTCCTTGACTCCGAAGTGTGGGATATGCTTCTCGGCCAGGTTCATTTCCGCCAGGCTCGAGCCCATCATCAGCCTGGTGGCAATGCCGGCCATGGAGACATTGCAGACCTTGGAGACCAGGGGCACCGTGCGCGAGGCGCGGGGATTGGCTTCCAGCACATAGACCCGGTCCTTTTCGATGGCGTACTGCATGTTCATGAGGCCCACTACACCGAGGCCCTGGGCGATCCTGCGGGTGTAGTCCTTGATGGTGGCCAGATGCTCTCCGGAGATGCTCACCGGCGGGATCACACAGGCCGAGTCTCCGGAGTGAATGCCGGCAAGCTCGATATGCTCCATCACCGCCGGCACAAAGGCGTCCCTGCCGTCCGAGAGGGCGTCGGCCTCCGTCTCCAGGGCGTTCTCTAAGAAGCGGTCTATGAGGATGGGCCTCTCCGGCGTGACGTCCACTGCCGCCTGCACATACTGCTCCAGCATCTGCTCGTCGTGTATGACCTCCATGCCCCGCCCGCCTAAAACATAGGAGGGGCGCACCATGAGGGGATAGCCGATCTTCTCCGCCACCGCCCGGGCCTCAGAGAGGCTCGCCGCCATCCCCGACTCAGGCATGGGGATGGTCATCTGCTCCATCATCCTCCTGAAGCGGTCCCGATCTTCCGCCAGGTCTATGGCGTCAACCGATGTGCCCAGGATCTTCACCCCTGCCGCCGCCAGCTCCCTGGCGATGTTAAGGGGCGTCTGGCCTCCGAACTGAACTATCACTCCCTCCGGCTGCTCCTGCCGGTAGATGCTCAGCACATCCTCGACGGTGAGGGGCTCGAAGTAGAGCCGGTCCGAGGTGTCGTAGTCGGTGGATACCGTCTCCGGATTGCAGTTGACCATGATGGTCTCCCATCCCATCTCCCGCAGGGCAAAGGCGGCATGAACGCAGCAATAATCGAACTCAATGCCCTGACCGATGCGGTTGGGCCCGCCGCCCAGCACCATGACTTTGCGCTTGGGTCCGGAGGTTGGCGAACTGCCGGGTGTGGGTGCATCGGAGCGGGCAGTTGATGGCGCGCTGTAGGTGGAGTAGTAGTAGGCGGCATCTGCGACGCCGCTAACCCTCACCGGCTCCCACCTCTGCACCAATCCCAGAGCTGCCCTTCGGTCGCGAATCTCCTCCTCCGGGACGCCCAGCAGCCTGGTGAGGTATTTGTCGGCAAATCCGTCCCTCTTGGCCCGGATGAGCAGGTTGTCCGGCGGCATTCTGCCCCTGTGCCTCAGTATCTCCTCTTCGAGATCGACAAGTTCCTTCATCTGCTCTAAAAACCAGGCTTTGATGTGAGTGGTGGCCTCTAGATCAGAGACGCTCGCTCCCTTCCGGAGGGCCTCGTATATGATAAACTGCCTCTCCGAGCCGGGCTCTCTGAGCATGGCCATCAGCTCGGCCAGGGTCTTGCTGTTGAAATCCCTGGCGAATCCCAGGCCGTGCCTGCCGTTTTCCAGGGATCGGACGGCCTTCTGCAAGGCCTCCTTGTAGGTCTTGCCTATGGCCATGACCTCTCCCACGGCCTTCATCTGGGTGCCCAGCCGGTCGGAGACGCCCTTGAACTTCTCGAAGGCCCAGCGGGGGAACTTGACCACCACATAATCTCCGGAGGGGGTGTACCTGTCCAGCGTCCCGTCCCGCCAGTAGGGTATCTCATCCAGGTTGAGGCCGCAGGCCAGTTGGGCGGAGATGAGGGCGATGGGAAAGCCGGTGGCCTTGGAGGCGAGGGCCGAGGAGCGGGATGTCCTGGGGTTGATCTCGATTACGACCACCCGGCCGGTCCTGGGATCGTGGGCGAACTGGATGTTGGTCCCGCCGATGACCTCAATGGCCTGAACGATCCGGTAGGAGCAGTCCTGCAGCTTCGCCTGGAGCTGGGAAGCGATGGTGAGCATGGGGGCGGTGCAGAAGGAGTCGCCCGTATGGACGCCCATGGCATCCACGTTCTCTATGAAGCAGACGGTTATCATCCGGCTCTTGCTGTCGCGAACGACCTCCAGCTCCAGCTCCTCCCAGCCCAGCACCGACTCTTCGATCAGAATCTGGCCGATGATGCTGGCGGCAATTCCCCGGCTGGCGACCGTTTGCAGCTCCTCCACATTGTAGACCAGGCCGCCGCCCGTGCCGCCCATGGTGTAAGCCGGGCGCACCACCACCGGATAGCCCAGCTCGGATGCTGCTTTGACCGCATCCTCCACGCTGTAGACGGCGGTGCTCCTGGGAACATCGATGCCCAGACCGGCCATGGTCTCCTTGAAGGCGATCCGGTCTTCGCCCCGTTCGATGGCATCGATCTTCACGCCGATGACCTTCACACCGAATCTTTCCAGGACGCCGGCCTTTGCCAGCTCGGATGTCAGGTTGAGGCCCGACTGGCCGCCCAGGTTGGGCAGAATGGCATCCGGCCTCTCTTTCTCTATGATCTGGGCCATTCGCTCCAAATTGAGAGGCTCGATGTAGGTGATATCGGCCATGGCCGGATCGGTCATTATCGTCGCCGGATTGGAGTTGACCAGCACGATCTTGTAGCCCTGTGCGCGCAGGGCTTTGCATGCTTGTGTTCCTGAATAGTCGAATTCGCACGCCTGGCCGATGACAATCGGGCCCGATCCGATGATCATAACCTTCTTAAAATCGTCTCGCTTGGGCATGAAAGCTACCTACCATTCATGCACTTAAGCCTGCCGTTTCGCGCAGCAGATCGATCATAATTGTGATTGGGCACTCTGCAGAAAGATAATGGCGAAATTAATGAATGATTTTGGGAATAGTGGAACTTGCACTCGTCATTATCGGCCAGGTACTATCATGAGTGGCGTCAACCTTGCAGTCAGGGCAATTGTTGAGCGCTAAAGCTATATTATTCAGCAGCTGCCTGATCACCGGATCAGCATCTATAAGTTTCAGCATAGTGGCCTGGGCATCATTTGACTGGAAGAGCCTATTCTCCTTTCCCAGGAGCAGTCCGAAATTCTTCTGGGTTTGAATTACAGGGAATGCAGGCAATATGAGTGAATCTGAGAGGGCTTTGGCGGTGTTGCTCTGTATAGCATTATTATTTGCACCGATGACAAGCATCAGGTTCTTTTGGGTTTGAGCCTCGCATGTACGAGTCTTTTCCCCATCGCCAGAAGACCAGCTATTTGCCAGGGCATCGTTTGTCTGGGTAATATCATTGGAATATCCTGCGATCATGGCGCTATTATCTTGAAACTGATTTTGCTCCGAGCCCGTTGCCTCGGCTTTGTTGCTCTGATAGACATTGTTGCCATAACCCATGATGACTGCCAAGTCCATTTGATTCTGCTCCAGGCTCAAAATACTTGATCCGACATTGCCGCTACATCCATTGCAGAAAAAGGCCTGCCCGGAGACAGATTCCGCAATATTTTTCTGGGTTAGAATATTGTAGTCGCAAGCGTCATCGGAAAAGGTATCGCATGGCTGAAATCCAGGCCATCCGCAAATCGCCGAGACGACCGAGATCAGAGCGAGCAATGCTGCCAGCATGAATAGAAATCTCGTCAATCCATTTGCCTTCATGGTGAATCAAACTCGCAACAATATGGATATTGTATTAGCCTTTTGCAATCTAATAGATAAAGAAAAAGGAAAAACATATTAGGATTAAAAATTAGTATTAAAAAATGCAAACTGAAAATATTAGATAATTTGGCTGAATGCTAACTCAGAAAATATATTCAATTTTAAGCCACCAAAGGAGGCGTCCATCTGAAATTAAGCAGTTGATGGTGCCTTGAAGCACGTGCAATTAAAAACGCTTTCTACATCAGAACCGAAATCCCTGTAATTGCCTGGATCCTTATCGTAACAGCAAGGAAGAATGTCAGGCATCAACTCATCAGCATCTAAATATTTATAACTCTGGGCATTTGATATAACCTGATTCAGCTTAAAAGAACCCCGATATGTTTCCTCGATAAAGGCGCTATCAGATTTATAACCGAATCCTGAATACTGATTGGAGCTCGATTCCAATTTAAATGCTACGCCTCTATTTTCAAGGATGGTTTCTAAGGTCCTCGCGGGAGTTATATCCGCAAAAATGTACGAACGGGGAAATAAAATGCCCAAACTCGTAACGGACTTGGATAATTGGGTTGCATAATAATTTGTGACGATCGCATGATCATTATTAAGATATTTATTTTTCACTCGCACGCCTTCACCAGTATAGAAGAAATTTTGTCTATTATATATATTTGTCGGCAGGCTCTCGTTGATTTTAATTGAATAATGATCATCTCCTATTGGGTTCAGCAAATTGGGGCTGT
>DAOPZB010000140.1:0-4964 GCA_035353195.1 Methanothrix sp.
ACTCCTATGAGATCCTCCTTACGACGGCAAAGGGGGAGCTGCTGGTCTTCAAACATGCCATCGCCACCCTTGAGGTTGTGGAAGAGCCGAGGAGCTTCAAGCCGAGCCTCTAGCGGAGTCTGGGCCCGGGCGGCCTGTTGAGGTCAAAGGGAGATCGATAGTTTATTTGTGGCTCTCGCTATCTCCTGTGGGAATTAGCACTTGCATCTCTATGAGTCCTCTATGCGCTTCTAGCGCCTCGTTGTGGCGGCTTTTCGCGGGCATTTGGCTATAACCATTGGCTAACGGCGTTTTTCCCCACAGGGAAACGATCATGACTTCCCGCAATCCATATCCAAGCAAGCAAGAGAGCCAACTATTGAACGAACCGGGAATAGGCCACACAATATGGCGAACAATCTTATTTGTCCCGCCTCTTCCTCGTGCACCTTCCCTCCGCCACCACCGCCCTGGGGCCGGGCCTCTTCAGCTCCTCTTTGATCAGCGCCTCCACCTCCACCACAGGCGCGGGCAGCCGCAGATGCCGCACGGGCAGGAGCGCCTCCAGAACTGAGGTCAAATCGGGGGCCGGCTGGCCGCCGGTCATGGCCGCCTCGCCGTTCTTGATGACCACTGCCAATAGGTCCCTCCCGTTCCAGACGGCATTGATCAGCCCCTGCAATCCGGAGTGAGCCAGGGCGAAGTCCCCCAGCAGGGCGATTCCCTTTTCCGCAAAGCCCGAGGCGACAGCCGCGGCTGAGCCCAGGCCATAGACCACGTCCGCCGATACAAAGGGCTCCCTGGTAGCCCGGATGGCGCAGCCGGCGTCCCCCGCCACCGGCACATCTACTGTCGCCAAGGCAGCGAAGAGGGCAGCGAACGGGCAGCCCTCGCAGACCCCCCCGTACCCTCTCTCGGCCACGCTCTCGTAGATCTGCGGCCTTTTGGGGGGCCTCTCCTCCAGCCGCTCCAGGGCGGAGACGATATCAGACCTGTTGAGAAGGCCGTAGGGCAGGTGGCGGGAGAGCTTTCCCCTGACCTTGGGGCTCATGGCCAGAAGCGATTCGATGAACGGCTCCGGCTCCTCGGCGATCAGCACCAGCCTGTGGCCGTCTATGAAGCTGCGGATGAGCCTGTCCGGAAGGGGATGGGCGTAGCCCAGGGCGAGAAGTGAGACTCCCAGCCCCTCTGCCAGGCAGGCAGCCCTTCCGGAGGCGATGATTCCCACATCCCCTGATATCTCCAGGCGGTTGAGGGTCGACGACTCGGATGCCTCCTCTGCAAAAGCCATGATCCTGTCCTCATGCCTCTGCTGCCTCCCCTTTGCCGTCAGATCCCAAATCTCCCTTTCAAAACGCTGGCCGGGGGCTTTTTCCGGTCGAGGCCGGGCGGGGGCAGGCGGTCCCTGCATATCCAAAAGCTGGGCCGTCACCCTCACTATCACCGGAATTCTCAGCCATTCGGAGAGGGAAAAAGCCTCCAGCAGGCCGGCATAAAGGGTGGCGGGGCTCCTGGGATCGAGGACGGGAAGCTTGGCCAGCGGCCCGAAGCGGCGGCTGTCCATCTCCGTCTGCGAGCCCTTCGGACCCAGGTCGTCGCCGGCGATCACCACCAGCCCGGAGCCAATGCTGTGCGTGGCGGAGATGACCAGGGGGTCAGCCAGCACATTCATGCCCACCTGCTTGACCAGAACCATAGATCGCAGGCCTGTTGCTGAAGCACCCAGGGCGATCTCCAGCGCCACCTTCTCGCTGACGGCGATCTCCGCCTGCAAGGCCTTCGCCAGAGAGGTTACAGGATAGCCGGGAACCTGGATTCGAACTGCTGCTGCGCCATCGCCTGCCGCCCGGACCGCCGCCTCAATGCCGCTTTCCATCATCAAATTCCCGGCACCACCGACTCATCCGGCTGGGCACAGAAGGGCAGAGCGGCAACAGCTCCGATCAGCCCCTGGCCTTTCATGAGAATCTGCACGCCACTATCCCTGGCGGCATCAAGGGCATCCTCAAAAGCCACCCTCTCCCTCTTGCACCTCTGGCCGAAGGGCAGCAGCGAGGAGGGGTCATAGTCCCGGAAGACGGCCATGCCGGTCTGGGAGGACACGGAGTACTTCCTGAGCAGCGCCTTGAATTCGGAGAGCATGGCCTCGCCCTGTCCGGGCAGACAGGCAAACTCCACCACGGTGGAGACGCAGTTCTGGGTCTTGGTGGGAACGGGAAAGAGCTGCACCAGGGAATGGGATACATAGCGTGCCTCAGGGCGGTCCACCCTGGAGGCGATGTTGTGGATCAGCGTCCAGGTGGCCCCCTCCGTCTTGGAGTCGGTGTCATCCACTCCGATGATCATCCTCTCCCTCCGGGGAAGGACAATGGTTCCCCGGGCCACCCGCCCTCCGCCGCACTCCGTCACATCGTAGCGCAGCACATCATCCGCTTTGGCCCGGGAGAGGGTGGCTCCCACTCCCCCGCCGCCCAGGCCGGCATATGTGACCTCGACTTCCGAGCCGTTCACAGCCACAGATTCAATCCCTGCGGACCGCTTGGAGGAGACGAGGTCCAAATCGGCCTTTCCGGGGGCCATCTGGTAGCGGAACCATTCCCCAAGGACGCGAGAGCTTTTGACCAGCGGCCCGCGCGAATAATGATATCTGGCCCAGGCCGATCCGCCATAGCAATTGGAGCGCTCCATGAGCTCCACCCGGCCGGCATCATCGTCCACCACGGCATGAATTTGCTTGTAGACCACAACATATGGGTCATCTAATTCCAGTTGCACTTGTCATCCCCTCTATTTCATATATTCCCTGAGAACCACAGTGGCATAGCTTCCTTTGGGCAGGAAAAACTGCATCTCCGCTGCGTCTTCGTCCACTCTGATCTGGGGCAGTACAGTAAGCCATGCCGCCCTCCTCGTCCCCGGCGAGCCGAGATCGGGATTGTCCGGTATCCGGAAGCTCTCCCGGTCTATTCCCTCTTCCGCCATGACCTGCTTCTCTATCCTGCCCTGGGTGCTCTCGCCGTCCGCCAGGGCCGTGTCATATCCGATGAGCGGCAATGTGACATAAGCTCTGCCCCTCTCTGCCAGACGGTTGATGGCGGCCAGGCTCTCCTCGTCGGCAGTCTGCACCTTGCTAGTGTCCGGCCGGCCTTCTTTGGAAAAGCAGACCACGTCTCCAGCCGCGGCTTCATGCAGGGGCAGGCCGGCAGCCAGGCGGCGGCTGAGGATTCTATTGAAGAGGTAGGATTGGTAGGCGTGCACGAAGAGCCGCTTTAAGTTGAGGGACAGCACATCAAAGCTCCCGGCGTAGTCTCCGGGATGGCCGGCCAGGTAGTTCATCATGGCCAGCTCGAAGTTGAGATATTCGGGAAAATATTTCAGGCCCTCCCGGATGTCCCGCTGCTCCCAGAGCCTCTCTCTGGCCAGTCTAGTCTCCTCAGGCTCTGCCGGAAAGGGCAGGGCCAGGTAGATGAAGACGGCATCCTCCATCTTTCCCCTGGCCAGGGCCTCGCCCACCAGATGGGTGACCGGTCTCTTATCCCCGAACCTCTGCAGGCCGAAATAGTTGGGCACGCCCTTGTGGCTTTTGATCTGCTCGGTGATCCGGGCCATCCGGTCGGCCGGATCGGGGCAGGCCAGATCCCTGATGACGATTTTGAAGCTGTTGCCCAGCAGGTCTCCCAGGCCCACCGCCCGGTTGGTCCTGCCCAGGACCCTGATCTTCAGGTCGGGCAGATGCAGGTCGGCCAGGGCCTGTTCATCCAGGTTCATGATGCTGATCCTCTGGCTGGTGACTGCCCTCTTGTCCTTGGTGCCCGCCCAGGCAAATCGTTTTTGGCTGATCTTGAGCTGCCGGGCCATCTCCCGGATGAGGCGGTGGGTATCCCAGTTGGTCTTCTCGACCTCCAGCACCAGGTACCTTCCCCCTTCGTAGGAGAAGTCCTGGAATACCTCGGAGACGACAAAGTCCTCGGCAGAGCCTTTTATGCTTCCTCCGCAGCCGGCTGTGTCGGTGATGAAGTATTCCATGCCCACTGATCTGTCCAGATCGCCTGCAGCAATCATATTCGTCTCCGTCCCCGTCACAGTCCCTCAGACCAGCTTGAGCTTGCCGGTCAGTTTGTCCATGAGCTTGCCGTGAGCCGGGCCGAGGCCCAGTGCAGTTATGGTGCCGGCGGGAATCTCTGTCAGCCCCGCATCGGCGACAATGGCGCTGGCTATTCCCGCCCTCTCCGCCTCCTCTCGCAGCCGAAAGAGGTCAGGAACTCCAGGAGCCTTCAGCACGACCTTCTTCTGGCCCTCCCCCTTCCATTCAGAGACTGTGGACCTGTCCATCTTCTCTGCCCTTTCCACAGCCATGACCGCGGCATGGGCCACCTGCACCGCCAGCTTGCCGGGGGAGAGCTTCAGATCCTCTCTGATCACAATGCACTGCTTGAACTCCATTGAATGAAACCTCGCATGAATAATACTCAATTAATTCGAACGATTGAATCGCCTATTGAATCGGCTATTAAATCGGCTATTGAATAGGTGAACATTGCTGGGCAAAAAATAGCTGATGGTATGGGAAAAGGGAAAGAGGCGCAAATATCTACGCCTCTTTGGTGAGAACCTTGACGCAGGACGGGCTCTTGGCGATATTTCCCATCTTGGCGCCTATGAGATACTCCAGCCCCTTTTCGGCAGCGATATCCAGGATGCGCTGGGTCACAACTCCGTCGAAGATCACTCCGTTTGCGTCACCGTTTCCTTCCTTAAGCTCCCGGGCCAGGTCCCGCACGGCGACCTCCTTGAGGACATTTTGATTTCTGTCCATGATCCGGGCGGAGAGGGTTCCGTCCAGCTCGTCCACATGATGTCTGAACCACTCCCTCTCCGGCTCGACCTCCGGTTCGGGTACAGGCTGCGGTGCGGGGGGTGCGGCCACCACTACCTCTTCCACCACGTGAACCGCTTTAGGCTGAACCTCGCGGGGCACCACCCGG
>DAOPZB010000141.1:0-4940 GCA_035353195.1 Methanothrix sp.
GCTGTAGCCTGAGCTGCTTGATAAAAATTTCCTGGTGCTGGTCGTGGTGGTGGTCGCGGCTCCGGCAGCTTCTGAGCCGTCCTTTGCCGCTGTGGCCGATGCCTCGGACTGGCCCGTGGAATTGGCCGCCGAGACACCTGCTCTGAAGCTGGACGAGGCAGACTGGCCGGACGTAACCCCCACAATGGGCACATCGGAGTTGATAAATGCCTGAGCCGAATCCGTCCACGACTCCCCGCCCGACCCGCAGCCGCCCACAGGGCAGGCGGCCTGGCCCACAGGCAGGCACAGAGATGCAAATGCTGCCATCAGCATCGCTGCCGCTAAAACCGACAAAGAGAATAATCCTTTCTTCATCAAGACCCACTCCTGGCTGCAATCGTATTTTAAATTATGCCCCCAGCACCAAGCCCCAAGCTAAAACAGAATGCTCATTCTATCTGCATCATCTTCGACAATTCCCTCTCCAGCTTCTTTCTTGTCCGGGAATCAGGATTGAGCAATCTGTCCAGATCCCTTTGAATCCTTTTGTAGCTCTCCAGAGAGGCCGGGCAGTCCTCGTAGATCTCCAGGCCCTCAAGGCCGATCTGGCCAGGGCTCAAAAAGGGGCTGCATCTGCATACCATGGGCCTCGCAGCATAGATCTTGCAGCCCTTTTGGGCATCATCATAAAAACGACAGGGGACGCTATCCTTGAAGGCGAGAAGGTCGGGCTCGCTGGGATGGGCTTTGGTATATTCCTCGATAACCTCTCTTTCGGAGATGGAAAAGAAGCTGGCCAGCCTGCGTATGTCTTTTGGGTAGAGGTCGATGGGATCGGCCTCCTGGCAGCATATGCCGCAGCGCCTGCATTTAAAATCCAGTTGCACAGCGATGCGCAAATAGTCGTAGGGATCCAGTGTCATATCTATTTTGAAATGAGGTTTATCCTCTATCATTATTTAGCTCTTTCTCCATTGAAAAGACTTATTATGTAATAGTAATAATATTGGGTTGATGCTGACCATAACTGAGCTGAGCGAGAATCAGATTTATGTGGAGAGCGACCGCTGGCAGTGCAGCTTCGGCTACGGAGACCCGGTAAGGCTGGGCCTGGTGCTGGAGGCAGTGGACGCAGGCGACGGCAAAGATGGAGGCTTTTCCTATGTCGTGGACGCCGGGCTTATTCCTCAGCTTGATTTCCTGGATAGGGAGATCGTGGAGGAGGCAAAGGCGGAAGGCCTGGCCTCCAGGGAGGAGATGCTGCGCTATGCCTACGAGTGCTACGGCGGCGTGCCTGTGAACATAGACGCCGTGCAGCCTCCCAAAGCCTCCTGCGGCATGTCGGGATTTGTGGCCGAGAGCAGAATCGGAACTGTAACCTCCGAAAAAGGAGAGATAATGGAAGCCCGCCGCTTTCAGGACAGAGAAGAGGCCATGTCCTTCGCCCGCGACTTTTACGCAATTTATGCCCCGGTTATCTTCGGATTTATCGATGTGCTGCTCGACAGCCCTCTCCTGGCCGGGGGTACCGGCTGGGACAAGATCAGGAATATGGCCGGAAGATAGGATGATCGGAAGATAGGATGATAAAGAGATAGTGATGAGACAGAGATCAACTCTGGCTCAGCACCTCGAAACTATCCTTGTGGGGGTTGATGAGCAGCCTTTCGGCGACCTCTCTGGCGGCAATCTCCGCCTCAGGCTTGAGGGTTCTGAAGTAGAGCTTCCAGATGGTAGCCTTCTTTACGTCCACCACATTCTGGTAGCCGAGGCGAGATCTAAGCCTCTCCCGGGTGGAGATGGCTTCGCCGTCTTCAATGTGCAGGGCGACTTTAACAGGCACGTAGCCCTCCTCGAACTCCAGGCTGTCGATCAGGACCTTGTGGCTCTCCTTGTTCTCGTTTACCAACTCTTTTGCAAAGGCACGGGCCAGCTCCTGTACATCACTCTGTACATCACTCTGTACATCACCTGAATCAACCTCAATTGAGAACAGGCGCTCCTTTTTAACATCTGCCAGGATGTCGCCGTATCCCATCCTCCGCGCCAGGGTGTTCTTGACTGTGGCCGCCTCGGCATCAGGGATCTTCAGCCAGACCCGCAGGTTAATCAGGCTCATGCGTTCACCTCGATGTAGCACTTCATGGATTTGAAGACCTTTCTGCCCGGTCCGGGCTCATCGGGCCTCTGCTTTCTGGAATCAAAGGCGGGAAGCTGCCAGGCGAAAAACGCCCTCTCCGGGTGGGGCATCATGCCCAAGACATTTCCCTGCTCGTTGCAGAGGGCGGCGATGCTCTCTTTGCTGCCGTTCACATTGTAGGGGAACTCATTTATGATCCGGCCGTTCCTGTCGCAGTAGCGGAAGACCACCTGCTCCGATTCGTTGAGCTGCTTGATCAGGCCTGGAGTCGTAGTGACCAGATTTCCCTCGCCGTGGGCTATGGGGATCTTGAGCAGCGCTCCCCTTTCGATAGCAAAGGAGCCGCTGCACCTTCGAATGGGAGACTCGTGGCGCAGGTTCACCCAGTCGCAGTAATAGCCCCGACGCACGATCTTTCCCCCAGAGACCATCACATTCTGAGCAAGAGCCATGTCGATTCCGGGGCGGCTCATTTCCGCGCTGCTCAGCATGACGCTTGCACTTGAAGACTCTTCTCTCTGGCTGCTTTTGGATGCAGAAGATGATTTGCCGGGCAATAAGCCGGTCTCAACCAGTATCTGAAATCCGTTGCAGATTCCCAGAATGGGCTTGCCCTTCTCCGCCTCTTCGGCAATGGCCTTCATCACCGGCTCTTTGGCGGCTATGGCCCCGGCCCGCACCCGGTCCTGGTAGGAGAAGCCGCCTGGGATCACAAATCCGTCGAATGAGGACAGCTCTGCTGCCGGGCGGTTCCAGCGGAAGATCTCTCCATCCATGCCCACCGCCTTCACTGCCACCAGGGTTTCAAACTCGCAGTTGGTGCCAGGGAATTGCAGGACTGCTATCTTCATCTCATCGCCTCCCCAAGACCCGTTGTCCATGCATTTTTGGCCTCGTCTGAGTCCAGGTCGGCTAAGGTCTTATCAGATCTCTTCATCACAATCCTTCTTTTGGCTGTAACTGTGCCTATCTTCATGGGCTCAAGGCAGTAGCTGCGCAGGATCTGCTCCAGACGCTCCTCCTTTCCGGGCAGTGCCTCCAGGACGAATCCTGACGACTCGGAGAACAGGAGTATGTCGCTTCTCATGCCGGCATCCCCGCCCTCCACCTTTTCCAGGTCTACCTCCAGGCCGAATCTGGCTGGCCGGGTGACGGCCATCTCGGCTAGGCTCGCTGCCAGGCCGCCGTTGGAGATGTCGTGGGCTGCTGCCAGCAGGCCCTCATCGATGGCATCGATCACTGCATAAATCATATTCCTCTCCAGGTCGTAGCGCACTATGGGCACATTGGCTCCCGTCACCCCGAAGATGGTCCGGTAGTATTCGCTGCCGCCAAGTTCGTCATAGCGCGGGCCGATGAGGTAGAGGCTGTCGCCTGCCGCCTTGAGGTGCATGGTGACCGCCTTGGAGACGTCCTTCATGATCCCCACGCAGGCAATTACCGGCGACGGGTCCACTGAGCCCGCCGGGGACTCGTTGTAGAAGCTGACGTTTCCTGAGACTATGGGCACGGCCTGCTGGCTGTCCTGGTAGCCCTTGAGGTAGAGGCTCTTGCAGGCTTCAGCTATTCCTTTGACCCCTTCCCGGAACTCCCAGAAGGCCTCTGGCTTCTCAGGGTTGCCGTAGTTAAGGCAGTCGGTGAGAGTTGAGGGAACGGCACCGATGGCGGCCACATTGCGCATGGCCTCGGCGACCGCCGTTGCCCCGCCCCAGAAGGGGCTGATGCGGCCATAGAAGGGGTTGCTGTCGGTAGCGAGTGCCACTCCGAAACTCTCGCCCCGCACAGGAGCTATCAGCCCGGCGTCGGCCTCACCCGGTCGGATCACGGCATTGCCCATGACCTCGGTATCGTAGTAGCGGTAGACGTGCTCTCTAGAAGCTATATTGGGTGACCTGAGGATCTTGAGCAGCACTTCATTGTAGTCGGCAGGCTCGTCGATCTGCGGCTCGGCGAGGCTTATGGTGCGAGGGATCTCCAGCCGGCTGTAGCGGATGCCTCCCGTGAGGTGCTGGATGGGCACATCGCAGACCATTTCGCCCTTGCAGGTGGCTGTGAACCGGTCTCCGGTATTGATCTTGCCCACGACGCTGGCCCGGGCGCCCTCGTAGACATTGGGCAGGTCCCAGTCCTCGTTGTAGATCTTGAGGATTCTCTCCCGCAGCTCCGGAGGAGAGACGATCAGGAAGCGCTCCTGGGTCTCGGCGATGCTGAGCACCTCCGGCGGAAAGTCGGCGGCCTTGTGCATGTCGTCCAGATTGATCTCCATGCCGAAGCCTCCCGCAGAGCCCATCTCCGATGTGGCGCAGGTGAACCCGCCTCCGCCCAGGTCCTTGAAGCCGATCTCCACGCCCAGTTCGCGGACCAGTCGGAAGAGGTCGTCGTTGGCCTTGAAGAGCACATTCTTGAGGAATGGGTCGGGGATCTGCACTGCGCCCCGGTTGGTCTCCTCGTCCTCCTCCCGCAGGGCCTCGGAGGCGAAGGTGACGCCCCCCAACCCGGACGAGTCGGTGGGCTTTCCCACCAGGATCACATCGTAGCCGCCCTCACCCGCGGCGGGCGGGGCGCGGGAGCGGATGATCTGGTCCCGCCGGACTATGCCCAAAGACACGACGTTGACCAGGCAGTTGTCGTCGAAGCTCTCATTGAAGACAATGTCGCCGCCCATATTGGGCACCCCGAGGGCATTGCCGTACTGCCAGATGCCGTCCACTACTCCCTCCGCCACCCAGCGCACCTTGCTGGCCTTTGGCCCGTAGGGGTCGCCGAAGCGAAGAGGATCGGCGGTGGCCACAACTGTGGCGCCCATGCAGTTGACATC
>DAOPZB010000142.1:0-4938 GCA_035353195.1 Methanothrix sp.
TTTTTCTTTGTCTCGGTGTCTCTCTCGCCTCTGTGGTTGTCCGGGTCGACAATTAATCCTATTGCTACTGAACAAAACCACAGAGGCACAGAGATGAGCTAACAAATTAAAGCACTGAGGATGGCCACACAAAATAGCGAGGAGCTAAATGATTGAGATGGAGTTGAATTGGATCAATATTTATAGGCATCATCATGATGCGCCAATTCAATGAAGGTTACGACGTGCTCATTTTCTTTGATTTCGTAGATCAAGACGAATGGACCAATATGCACTCTTCTCTTTCCTTTGAGGATACCTCGAAGTGGTTTTCCCAAATGTGGTGTTTCTGCTATTTGAGTAATTTTATTAATAATTGAACTATAATATTGGCTATCTCTGTTTTCCAATTTTTTGATCTTCTTATGCAGCTTTTCTCCGATTTCGATATCATAAGGTGCTTGCATGTTTCGTCCCAATAAATCGACTATGCTGAGAATTTCTCTTTAAACGATTCTATGCTGTATCTATTGCTTTTTCCCTCTTTAATCTCCTTCTCTGCTTCTTTAATCTCTTCAATAAAATCCTCTCGTATCATCTCTTCCGGCGGATAAGATGTCTCCTCGAGGGCATCGATTAGACTGCGTACGATTTTGTACCTCAAGCTATCCTCAATCATTGGAGCAAGCCGCTCAATGAGCTTCTTATCCTCTTCGCCAATCTCCATCATCTCAATATCCTCTTAGCTCAATAATTACTCGCTGAGTATGTAAGGATTTTGGGATTGGAAACAGGAATAGTTTCATTGTTCTAATTTTCTTTAGGATTAAATATATCGGCTATGGCATCAGAGGATTCTCTTTTCCTTTCACTGCCGTCCACACGATCGGGCAGCACCCCTACGAACGGCGCGAACAGGAGCTATCCAGTCCGCAAATTTTATAATTAACATATTATTCCATAGGCAAACCGGTCTCCCCCTTTGCCTCCGCCCGATCATGCCGATCTCAGGAAAAAACGACCCGCGCGAACGTTTTCTTGCCGCTGGGGGGCTGAATCCTCGAATTATTCCGCCTGGAAGAATGCCCATCGACCTATGGCACCCGGAGAGCCGGATCGCTGCCGGCAAGGCGTCAGATGCTTTTTGCAGCTTGCGGATCATCGGGATCGACCACGGATAGCGTCTGCCGTGCAAAACAGAATTCAAAATGGCGGTAGACTTTGTTTGTCAATTCGCCATTCTGTGCGTCTTTCTTTGGATTGTCTGGCTATTATTTCGTCTCTGTGCGTTCTCTGTGCCCTCTGTGTCTCTGTGGTGAAAAACGCCGTCAGCCGCTGGTTATAGTCAATGGCCCATAGAAAATAGCGAAGAGCGAGGCTTTGCACCTAATTTCAGATCTTGTCCGCTCCGCCCATCTCCTTCTCCAGCTTCACCAGCCCTCCGTAGGCCACCCCCGCCTCGGTGAGCAGGATCTTCTCTCCCTCCATCTCGATCAGCCCGGCCAGCTCCAGGCGATTGAGGTGGTAGTCCAGCATCCTCGGCCCCACGGCGGCGGCGATCTCGGCAACAGTGAGCGTCCCCTGGTTCATGAGGATCATCATCTTCCTCCTGATGGGGTTTTCCAATGCGTGGTGCACCAGGGCCATCTCCTCCGGAGACTCCGGCTTGGCCTTCTTTCCCATGAGCGCTATTTTCATCACCTTCTCGATCCAGATACACTTAAATTGGCTATGCTGGTCATGGCCGGCAGGATATAAAGCTCATTGTCGCTTTTCTTCAGAGTCGGATCGCCGTACATGCACACTTGCAATGCAGCCCTCTTGTCAACTGCCCCATTGACCAGGACCGACTGGCGGAGCAGCTCGCTTAAGGCGTCGCCGATCCGGTAGCTGCCCGAGGGGCTTTTTCCCTTCAAATAGATCTCAAAGCTCTCCGTGAAGACGGCCGGCGTCCCCTCTTCCTGGGTCCGGCCTACATAGGCCACCGCCCCGGCGCGGAGAAGCTCCGTGGCGAATGTCGGCCGGTCGGATCGGAGCTGAGCCGTATCGCAGGAGACGTATGCTAAGATGACGGGGTGGTTACTGCTAAGGTCCACCTCGGAGAGGTTGTCCAGATTGAATTTGGGGATCATGTCATTGGTGGCGAATGACTGGGGGCTGCCGTGGCCCATGAAGAATATGTAGTCGCTCTCCGATAGCCTCCGGAATAGCTCCTCCTTTCGGTCGCACTCATCGCAGATCCCGTAGGGCGGCGTGGCATAGCAGCTCCCGCAGATGGCGTCCCCCTCCCGGCAGGCCTCCCCCAGACCCACCGGCTCAGGATACCAGCACTGCGTGGACAGGCGCGTCTCAGGATAGATGCCAAAGCCCCCTGCCTGGTGCACATCCGCAGCGGTGGAGAGGGCCGCTGCTACGGCAGAAGACTGTAGTGAGACGTCCGCCATTCGGCTGATGGAAAATCCCTCATCCACCACCCCGTCGCCGTCAAAGTCGATGTACCAGCCGTCCGAGGGCAGGTACCAGAAGCCTGTGCCCATGCTCACCATCTCCGGCATGGGGACCACATCCGGCCCGCCCAGCAGTATGATGTAGCACGGGCCTGTGTGCTCCGATATGGCTGCCAGGACATTCCGAATCTCCAGCCAGTTGGCGGGATCGTCCACCCGCAGGCCGAAACTTTCCAGGCACTCCTCCGAGTCGAGCACCACGAAGCTGGCGGACAGCCCCTCCCGGCGGCTGATCACCTCCGAATAGCGGCCCACCGCCTCCTCCAGCTCGGCAGTGCTGCTGAGAAGCGACGTGGTGGCCAGCAGGACGACAGAGGGCCGGGCGGAGAGGCTGATGTTCACTGTCCTGGACCTCTCGCTGCTGATGGTGACCTCCCGCAAAATCCCCCCCGCGCCCCGCACCCGCTTTGTGTACGGCGCTTTAAGCCGGATGGGCTCGGACTGGCTCTTCATGATGTGGGCGGAATGGGTGGCGATCCAGGAGTAGCTGCCCTCGGGCAGCTCCAGGCGGAATCGCCCGGAGGAGGAGGTGGCGGCAGTCCATCGGTCCCTCTCCTCTCCGTCTTCCCTGATGCAGGTTACCTCCGCCCCTTTGAGCGGCGCTCCCGTCAGTAGGTCCTTCACAAATCCCTCCATCCAGCAGGGATAGGCCACGGAAAGCCGGCTGGCTCCGGCCGGGGCGGAGGAGAGGGCAATGCTGCCCATTTCTTGGAGGCTCCTGACCGCCTTTATGGGTGCAGAGGCAGCCGGCGAGATCAGCAGAATGGGAGTGAGCAATAGCATCAAAGCCATCAAGGCGGCGAGAGGCATGGTACGTGGCGGCGAGGGCAGAGGCATAGGAAGAATATAATTGTTCATGATTATATCTCTGCCTGCGAAAGCTTTTTCATGGCCTGTGGGCAGACTCCGCCCATCGGGAGGCATATTTCTGTCCGAACAAATGAAAGAAATCAAGGAGCAGCGCAGGCCGCCAATCCGTGCCCTGGCGGTGGATATCGACGGCACCCTGAGCGACAGAGATCGAGTTTTATCCGCCTCCGCCCTTACCGCCCTGGGCCTGCTGCGCAGCAGAGGCGTGCCCGTGATCCTGGCCACAGGCAACACCCACTGCTTCACCAGGACGACCTCGGTGCTGCTCGGCACCCCCCCGACCTTCATATCCGAAAACGGCGGGGTGATCTCCCTGTCCGAGGGAGAGATGCAGATCCTGGCCGACCTGTCCCTCTGCGAAGAGGCTTTCCGCCGGCTATCCCTTGAGTTTCCCCTGAACAAGTTCAGCTCCTCCCGCTACAGATTCACCGACATCGCCCTGGAGAGAAACTTCGACCTGAAGGCTGCCAGCAGCCGCCTGGAGGAGATGGCTCTGCCCGTGGAGTTGATCGACACCACCTACGCAGTGCACATCAAGGACCGTCGGGTGGACAAGGGCACGGGCCTGCTGCGCATCGCCGGGCACATGGCCATTGAGCCGTCCCGGTTTGCCGCCATCGGCGACAGCATAAGCGACCTGCCCATGTTCCGGCTGGCCGGATTTAAAGCCAGCGTGGGCAACGCCGGCCCGGAGCTGAAGGGAATCTCCGACTACGTGGCCCATGCTGAGTACGGAGAGGGCTTCGCAGAGATAATCGACTACATGATCCAGAAAAGTATGCTCTGAGAACAGCCCGGGGTTAACGACGTTTTCACCACAGAGTCACAGAGGACACAGAGTACGCACAGAGACGGATGAAAGGAAATAGAAACGATCCTCATTTTCTCCATTATGATTCAAGCCTTCCCATCCCCCATCCTTGCCAGCAGCCTGGCCCAGTTGCTCTCGCAGATGATCCACCAGCCCAGCGTCTCCTTGACAAATTCGCGGGCGGCAGGGCAGAAGGCATCCACCGCCAGGTTGTAGGGCAGCTCCGGCAGCGGCGGGTGGAGGGGATACTTGGTGCAGGTCTGGGGGCGGATGTCGTAGATGGTGCACCCCTTCCTTTCACGGTCGTAAAAGGGACAGGGCTGCTTAACAATCCAGGCGGATTGGGCTTTGTCGCGGCGGCAGAGGGCGTTTAGCCTCTTCTTTCCTATGCGTTCGGCTATCCTCTCATAGTCCTCCTTCTCCAAAAACAGGCCGGCACCGGGAGTATAGCAGCAGCGTCCGCACTCCTGACAGCGAAAGCGCTCCCAGAAGAGGGCTACGCCGGTATCGGATCCCTCCTGCCCGTCCTTTGCCGGCAGCGGCAGGGAGATGTCGAAGGGCTCCGCCTCGCCCCGGTCGATTCTCTGCACTTGCTCCTCCCTCCGGGCGACGGACCAGTGAGGCCGCCTCGGCAGGTGCTGCTCAATAAGCGCCTCGTGGTCGCCCCGCCGCTTGGCCTGCACGCAGGAGGCGTTGCACAGCATGTGGCAGAGGCGGCGCACCTGGGATATCTGCTCGCCCTCGCTCGTCATCTTTAATCCTTAATCCCTT